>CAZERH010000093.1:0-7458 GCA_964515535.1 uncultured Anaerolineaceae bacterium | reverse complement strand
AAAGCATCTCGCCAAAGTTTGGCTTGGTCTTTTGGGGCGTTCCGGCTATCATAAAACCAATACGAGCCGCGCACTAAGCCTGCTTTCCTTGAATTTTCCCAAAACAGTTTAAATTTAGGGTCAAGCCAAGTGTTTTGCCCGGCGCGAATAATAACAAAATCTGAACGTGTCTTCATCTTGTCAAAATCAACAGTTCCGGGGGTTGTGGTATCGTCTTGATAAAAACTAATATCGGGTCCGCTAGCTCGTGCCATTCTATGCCTCCTAATGAATTATCTTATCTTTCAAGTATAGCAATTTTTTAGTTTCCTTGCAAACAACGAATTACTGAAAAAACGATTTCCTCAGGTTCATCCTTTGATACAGCTAAAATAGGGAGTTGCTCAATAGAATAGAGGACTCGGAGATTCGTGCCGACATCTGCTTGGGTGCTAATCCCAATTGCGTACGCATCTTGGGCAATTTCTCTGCGCATCTCGCGCGTGTTTTGGGCTTGCCGCGCCATAGTAGATATGGTCTCAGTCTTCAACAGTGTCTCGTTAAACGCGCTTTGAAGATCGTCTTCGTTATCGTAAACCCAGAGCGTAATTAACGCATCCTCCCCGCCGACTTCTGCCCAATTGACAATTTTCCCAGTGAAAATATCGCTAACTTCTACGCGGGTCAATGCTTTGGTAGGATTTTCCGCGTTGCCTATAATCACCAGTTCTATCTCGCCGATTTTATAGCCGTTTTCGACCGCGCCGATGCGGAGGGATATATCCGCCTCATCGATGTCGAATGTACGCGAAACAAGACCAAGTTGCGCGCGTGTCGCACAATCGTATACTCGCGGAACCCGATTTTCGGTGGAATCTGCTGAATAGAGGGTAAAAAGTCGGGGCGTTATTTCCTCATCCAAAGAGGAAGGTTGAGTTGTGCAGGCTGTGAGAAAGATGAATAGGAGGAAAAAAAGCTGACGCATTTACTACCAATCTCGCAGAAGGGTGGCGGTGAGTTCGGCGCGTGAGATGAAACTGTCGATGAGGAAATACTCGTCTTCGGTATGAAAACCTTCGCCAACTGTGCCAAGCCCATCCAGAACAGGGACGTTGAGATAGGCGACAAAATTGGCATCGGACGCGCTCCCTGAGCCACCGGCGTGAATTTCTATGCCCTCTGCACTGGCGAGTTTTTGCGCTTTTTTGAAAGTTTTGTCCATGAGGTCGTTGTAGGACATGGGCGGGCGGTTGAGAATGCACCAAACCGAGATAAAGGCTTCTTTTTTGACCGCTTTGAGCGAGCAAATGAAGTTTTGGACGCGCACATATTCTTTTAGATTGGTGAGACGTATATCTCCCTCTGCCTCGGCATAGGCGGGGACGATGTTGATGGCGCGTCCGCCGTGCATAGCTCCGATGTTGATAGTGGTGCCTTTTGTATAATCTGTGAGTTGCTGAATTTTGACAATTTGATGTGAAAGTTCCTCGATGGCGTTTAGCCCTTTTTGGTGCGCCCCGCCGGAGTGGGCGGATTTTCCCTGTACTCTGATGGTAAATTTGCCCGTCCCTTTTCTCCAGGTGTGTAGTGTGCCGTCAAGATTTTCGCAAGGTTCAAACACTAAAGCTAGAGCATGTTTTTGGGCTTCTTTTTCTATCAGTTTTCGGGATTCATAACTGCCCATTTCTTCATCGGTGTTGAAGAGCATGGTGATGGGGTGGTCGGGCATTTCTCCCCTTTCTTGCAATTCGGCTACGGCGGTGAGCATAATTACCAAGCCGCTTTTCATATCTAGGGTGCCGGGACCAAAAACCTTGCCGTATTTTTCGTAAAAGGGTTGCATTTCGAGCGTGCCGAGCGGAAAAACGGTATCCAAATGCCCGATGAGGAGAATGCCGTCATCGCCTTTCCCCCAACGTGCGATGATATTGTCGCCAAATTCTTTGTGTGGAACAACTTCGATTTCTGCGCCGAGTTTTTTGGCTTCTCGCGTCACAATAGCCCCCATTTTGTCTACAGATTCTTTGTCGTAGGTGGGGGATTCCGTTTCAACCATTTCTTGTAGCAATTGCATCATGGTTGCTTTGCGTGCGGAGAAGTCCATGCTCGCTTTTCCTTGAATAATTTTTTAGTGCGTTTCGTGTTTTGGCGGATAATACCAATCATCTGCTTGGGTACATTTTAGCACGAAATGGTTAATTTACACTACCATTCTCTCAACAACGCTGTTAGAAGCGCAGACTTTTCTCGCAGAGATTTTGTGAAAATATATTCTCGTGAAGAATGTAGTCCTTCGCCAACCGTCCCTAAACCGTCTAAAACGGAAATGCTTAGCGGGGCAACAAAATTCGCATCCGATGCGCCGCCGGTGCCGCTCGCTTTGAGGGTGATTCCCTCTCTTTTGGCGATAACTCGTGCCTTATCAAAAGTTTTTCTCATAGTTTCATCGAATGGCATGGGGGGGCGATTAAGTCCGCCGATAATTTCTAAAGATGTGCCTTCGAGAGCCGGTTTTAAGGATTTTAGTGCGTTTTCAATGCGCGCGAATTCTCCCGTTTGCATAATACGTAAATCAATAGCTACTTCGGCAAATTCGGGAACGACATTGCTGGCTGTTCCGCCGCGAATCGTTCCCACGTTTAGAGTTGTTTCTTTCGCATAGTCAGTCAGGCTTTGTATGGCTAAAATCTGATGGGCAATTTCTTCGATTGCGTTACGCCCTTTTTCATGCGCTCCTCCGGCGTGTGCGGCGCGTCCCTGCACGCGGAGGGTGAAAACGCCCGTCCCTTTGCGCCATGTTTTTATCGAGCCGTCCACCAACGCGGGCTCTAGCACCAAGACCAATTCAGCTTTCATAGCTAATTTTTCAATCAACGCCCGCGAGGTTTGACTTCCTACCTCTTCGTCTGACGTGAAGAGCATAGATATAGGGCGGTCGGGCATTGCGTCTGTTGCACGAAGTTTTTCGATGGCACTCAAGCCGATGACAAGTCCGCCTTTCATGTCCAATACGCCGGGACCGTAAATTTTGTCATCCCGCTCGTAGAAAGGCATCCTGTCTAAAGTCCCCAAAGGAAAAACGGTGTCCATATGTCCGAGCAACAAAATGCCTTTTTTCTGGGATTTCGAGCCGGGTGCTTGCCATTCGGCTAGAATCTGATTTCCGCGTTTTTCTTGCGGATGAACAGTGATAGTCGCCCCCAAATTTTGGCTTGCTTCCGTCAAAATAGCCCCAACGCGATCCACCGCTTTTTTATCGTGAGACGGCGATTCGGTTTCGACCAGTTTTTTGAGGAGGGCAATCATTTTTTGATGATTCATGTTGATTTTCTATGAAAAAAGGTGAAAGCCAAGCACAATTGTTCCCAAAAACGCGCAATAAATGGCAAAAGAATAAAGCGAATTTTTATTCAAATAATCCATCAACCAGCGGATTGCCAGCCAACCGACTAATGCCGCGGTGATAAATCCGACCAAGAGCGTGGGGATAAATTCTGCCAGCCCGGGCATTTTTAAGAGATCAAGTGATTCATACGCGCCCGCCGCCAGCATAACCGGAATGGACATGAGAAAAGCAAATCTTGCGGCGGATTTGCGCGTGAAAGCGCGCAACATGCCGCCCGCGATGGTGGAGCCGGAACGTGACGCGCCCGGAAAAACGGCGAAAACCTGAAAGATGCCGATGATGAGCGCATCTTGTTTTGTCATTGTATCTAAAGTGCGTTTTCGCTTTCCTAGCCATTCTGCTAGAGAGAGCAAAATTGCCGCGGAGAAGAGACGAATAGATGCGGCGAGGAGGGGCGTTGTAAATAATTTTTCGAGGATATCTTTGAGTAAATATCCTACCAACAATGCGGGAATGGTGGCGGTGATGATATACCATGCTAAAGAATTTTCTTCACTAGAAAAAGGTTTTGCAAGAAAGGCTTTAACCAAATTGAGTATATCTTCCCGAAAATAGATGAAAAGAGAGACAAGTGTTCCCCATTGGACAAGAATCAAAAAAGAGAAAACCGCGTCATTTGCAGAGATTCCAAGAATTTGCTGGGTGATGAGCAAATGTGCGGTAGACGAGACGGGGATAAATTCGGTTAATCCCTGAATGATGCCGAGGATAAAAGATTGGAAGAGGGTCATAAGTTAGTTGCGCTTTAGATATAAGCCATCCGGATCAAGTTCTTCATACAAAATGCGTAGTTCTTCATCACTGGGTGGTTCCGTGGATTTCAGGTTTTTGGCGATTTTCAAATCCCAGCCCGTGTTTTCTACCGCTTTTTTTGCTGTGCGTCCGGGATGAAGTGCGGTGAGAATCAATTCACCGTTTTCATCCGGCTCCATGAAGCCAATATCGGTGATAATCGCAAGAGGTCCCCCGCCACGCACGCCGGAAGCCTCGCGTTCGGCGCGTCCATTGAGGAAACCGGCGGAGGTCATAAAATCCACCTTTTCAGGGAAGCGGCGTTTTTGGTGCGGGGTCATAATATAGCAACGATTCGCCCATGCTGAGATTAACTCCGCCCCACCGGAGCCGGGTAAACGCACTTTGGGATTTTCGTAATCATCGCCGATGACTGTGGCGTTGATATTGCCGAAACGGTCAATTTGTGCCCCGCCAAGAAATCCTACATCCACGTTGCCGCGTTGGAGGTAGTTGGTGAAAATATCATACATGGAGCAAATCGAGAGCGCACCGCTGGCGAGGGTCGGGTCGCCGATGGAGAGGGGTAAGTGTGAGGGTTCTGCACCAATCACACCGGCTTCGTATATCATGATTAAGTTGGGTGCGTGTGTTTGCTTGGCGAGATTGCAAGCGAGGTTGGGTTGACCGACACCAACGAAAACGACATCCCCATCGCGTAACATACGGGCGGAGTTGACAATCATTAGTTCGGCGGATGAGTAAGTTTTAGTCATGGGATTTCCTTTTTCGGGTTGCGGGTTATGCAGATTATTTCTTTTTCATTTGCCTTTGAATTATTCTTTGAGGGATGAGGATTCTTTTATGTTCGGCTTTTGCTATGATTTCATCGTTTAGGTGCACTTCGATTTTGAAAGTCAGAATTCTTTTTTCTTGTTGCAGAAAAACAGATTCTATTATTACACTTTCGCCTTTTGCGACCATGCCCGTATGTTCGATATTGATGCTCTGTCCAACGGTTATATATTGGTCGTCCAGTGAATTTTGTGCCAGTTGTGCAGAAGCAATTTCCATCCATTTGACGATGATATAAGTGCCGAGTAAATCAGGAAGTCTGGTGTCAATTGTAGATATACAATCTGCGGATTCGACTTGGCGGGTTTCTTTTAGCGAATCGCCTTCATTTATATTCAGTTTCATAATTTTTCTCTAAAAATTTCGTTATTTCGTCTCTCACCGCTTGAGGTTCTTCGAGCGGGACAAGATGTGTACTTTCGGGAATAGAAATTGTTTTTGCGGAGGGTAATTTTTTCTTGACTCGTTTTTCTGCACTTTGCCAAAAGGTATCTGTCTTTGCGCCGCGAATAATGAGAAGCGGAACTTTTAGTTTTGGCAATTCTCGCCAAATTTCCATATCACTCCATACGCCGGTTCGATAGATTTGAACTTCCCATTCGGCGGGGTAGCAAAGTTTATAACTTTTGTCGTTTTGAGGGCAGGTGATGCCGTCAATATAGGCTTTTAAAGATTCATCGCTGAAGTATTGAAAGACTTTTTTCTTTCTATAGCCACGCAGTATGATTTCTCTGTTTTTGAAAATCTGCCGTCTGTGTTGTGCGGCGGGAATAAGCGGATGTACTTTGTCTAAAAAATTTAACGCGCGCGCGATTTTTGTAAAACGAATGAAAAATGGCGGGAACAAGACCGGGTCAAGGAGGATGACGTGGGAGAAACGCTCGGGTTCACGCAGAGCGGCTTGGAGGAGGACAATCCCGCCCAAGGAGTGTCCGACTGCCGGAATCCCATCCAATTTTTGTTCGTCCATAAAGCGGAATAAATCATCGGTGAGGGGATGCCAATCGTCAATTTCTTTCGGTTGCGCGTTCTCCCAGAGTGGGCGTTGGTGCATGGCGGTAATTTGGTAGCCATTTAGCGCGTCAAAAAGAGGGTGGTAGCAATCGGGCGGGTAGCCGTTGGCGTGTAAAAAAAGGAGAGGCGTGCCGGAGTTATAGACAGAGAATGGAATCATGAAATAGTGGTTAGTATTCCCCATAATTTACCGGTGTGCTAAATTTTTCTTTAACTTTTAGCTTTTCGTGCTTTTCTTTGCCAAGTTTTTCCCAGTATTCTGCGTGGTTTTTTGTACCGTAAACCCATTCATTGAGCCAGACTTGTACACTTTCTTGGGATTTGCTGATTTTATCCCAGCCCATATAAAAGGCGTTGTCTCGGTCGTAATATCCCTGTGCGTAGGAGGGGTGGCAGGCTTTTGGGACATGACAAACTGCGGCTACAACGAAACCGGGGATTAAGGTGCGGTTTGGGTCTGAGCGAATAACTTCTTCGTTAACAATCTCTTCGGCGGTGAGGATGACATGCTTGGCGGCGAACGCGGCTTCTTTTTGCTCGCCCACGATTCCCCACAGGTGCGCGTTCCCGTTCATATCTGCACGCTGGACGTGGATAATTGCGACATCGGGATTGAGCGCGGGGACGGCAATCAGCTCTTTGCCGGAATACGGGTCAATGACGCGTTTTATTTTTGGGTTTGCTTCTTCCAAACTTGTTGCGGCGGTAAGATTCATGTGCATAAAGGGCAACCCTGCCGCACCGGCTTGGAGGGTGGAAATCATGCCGAAATGGGAGTATTCTTCCCATGCCAATTCGCCGCGTTCGATGGCACCGCGTATAATCCGCAATGAGCCGACACCGGGGTTGCCCATATAAGAAAAAATGATCTTTTTAGCACACCCAGCGGCAACCATTTGGTCGTAGATCAAGTCTGGGGTGGCGCGTGCCAAAATTAGGTTACGTTTGCGCTGGCGGATGATTTCATGTCCTGCCGCGAAGGGGATGAGATGCGTGAATCCCGCCGCGTAGAGGCTATCGCCGTCTTGTACATATTTTGAGATCGCTTCAGATAGTGAAGTGAGTTTGCTCATGAATTATTTATCCTTCTTTTCTTTTTTATCTTTATCTTTTAAACTTTTCCACCACCCAAAACGTCCGCTGGGCGGAGTTTTTTCAGCTTTGCGTCTTAAAGAAATGCCGATGCCGGAAAAAAATAATCCTATAAAAAGATAATTAAATTTAATCGCGTTTGCGGTGTCTGAAATAACAAATAAGAGGGTTGAGCCTATACCAAGAATAAGGAAAAAAGTGCCGATTCGGGGAATAATATCTTCATTGTCCATGCGCAAATGATAAACCCCTTTTTACTTTAGTGGAAGGGAGTGTTTTTTTGTTTTTTAGGTGATTCGCCAAAAACACCCCAAAAAAATGGTAATGGTAAATTTTGACTGATAACTTTTTTCACCCATTGCTCCCTGCGCCGTCCTCGG
>CAZERH010000092.1:0-7465 GCA_964515535.1 uncultured Anaerolineaceae bacterium | reverse complement strand
ATTCTTCTTGTCGAACAAAATGTGCAGATGGCTCTTGCCGTAAGTGACTACGGTTATGTTTTGGCTGAAGGTCGAAATAAAATGCAAGGACCCGCACGTGAGCTAATTGACAACAAAGAGATTCGCTCTGCTTATTTAGGCATTTGGAGCACATTAAACGCAAAGCCGCTAATCTTCTTTCTGACGAAGATTAGACTCATCGAGAACAGAATTCAATAATTAGAAGAACTCGCTCCCTTGAAAGGAACGAGTTCTTCTAGCCTACTTTCGATACAGTCTATTAGCGGTTTTTTGCATTAATCAAGTATTCAGAATGGGGGACAGGCTAAAACAACCCATCCATTGATGACATCGGGAGAACTGCTACCCCAACAATGCCCGGTCCTGTATGCACACCTAACACCGGTGAGATACGAATGGTCTCGATCTTTGCGATATTCAACCCGTCTTGCAAAAAATCCGTCATCATTTCTGCCCCTTTTTCAAAACGCCCGTGTAAAACAGTTGCCCACAAAGGCACATCACCGTATATATCTGCGACATGGCTAACCATCGTGGTGATATTTTTCTTGATTGTGCGCCCTTTGCCAACTGTGCTGTATTTTCCGTCAGCATGATCTACATGAATAATCGGCTTAATTTTAAGCAGAGAGCCAGCCAAAGCTTGAACTCTCCCAATACGCCCGCCACGCGCCAAATACTCAAGCGTTTCGAGTGTATATATCACTTCGGTTTCAGCACGGATTGAATCCAGTCGCTCTATAATTGCCTCCGCACTCCATCCGACCTGTGCCGCTTTTGCCGCCGCCAAGACTTGAAAACGCTGTCCGCCGGAGAGCGTCATGCTATCCACCGTAGTAACTAGTTTCTCTTTGAGTTGAGCCGCACCATTGACGGCAGAATTAAGTGTGCCACTCAAACCGGAAGAGATGTGAATTGAAAGAATTCGTTCTTTGGTCTCAGCAAGTTCTTCGTATAATTCAGCAAAAAGACCACTAGAGGGCTGTGCCGTGGTTGGGATTTCCGGGCGCACGGCTTCAAGACGATTATAAAAATCGTCCGGAGAGATGTCGGTAGCATTAATCTCGCCATCAGGGAATTGAATATAAAGCGGAGCTTCGATAATACCAAACTCCTCACGCTCTTTCGCGGATAGGTCTGCCGCGCAATCTGTCACAATTTTCATGGGAATTTCCTCTTTTATAGGGTGGGTACGACAAAAACGATTATACCTGATTGAGGGTGATATTCTCCTGTTTTCTTGCTCACTCCACAAATTGCCATTTACAAAGGCGATGCTCTAGCCAATCTACAGAAAAATAAAGCCCCAAACCAAGTAAGCTCATGGCAAGCACGCCCGCGTACATAGCCGGATAATTGAGCAGTGTGCTGGCATTCAAGAAAATATAATAGCCTAAACCACGCCGAGTAGCGAATGTTTCTGTAATATACAGCACCGCAACCGCAGTCCCCACCGATTGACGCAAGGCAGTCAGGATTGCAGGTAAACTAGCGGGAAGATACACGAATCGAAAAAGAGCGCGTCTCCCCGCACCCAAACTACGCACAGATTGAATCAATTCACTCGGCAATGCCACAGCTTGATCCCGCACCAAGACCAAAATTTGAAAAAAAAGAATCATAAAAATAATAATTATCTTCGGAAAATCACCCACACCAAAGAAAAGCAAGACAATAGGCACTAGCACAACTTTGGGAATTGGATAAAGTAAATAAATAACGGGTGAAAAAAAACGATTTAGCCTTTTTGATTGTCCCAAGATAAGCCCCGCCGGTGCCGCAAGCGCAACCGCAAGCAACATCCCCGCTAATGCCCGCCAGAAACTAATAATGGCATGACCAAGCATTTCTCCGTAAATAAGCTCCTCAAAAAAAACAGGAAGCACCTCCACAGGCGAGGGCAAAATGCTCCGATCTACAATCATGGCTAGAATTTGCCAAAAAACAAGAATACCTAGTGCGGCGAGGGCTATATCCCTTTTTTTCATGCTCGCTCCATTCTTTGGCGCAAATCGTGGCAAAGTTCGTTATATTCTTCGCTTTCCCTATATTTTTTTTCACCCGCGCGTGGGTTTTCGATAATTTGCGGCATTTTATTGGGCGGATTTCCCAATAATAAAATTTTATCTCCCATGATCACGGCTTCTTCGATGGCGTGTGTAACCATAATAAGGGTCAGATTTTCTTCTTCGCAAAGTGCCAAAGTTAGATTTTGCAAATCCGCGCGGGTTAGCGCATCTAAGGAGGAGAAGGGTTCATCCATCAGCAAAAGGTCGGGGTTGAGGGATAGAGTTCGGGCAATCGCGGTGCGTTGACGTTGCCCGCCGGAGATTTGGGATGGATATTTAGCGGATAACGCGTCCAAGCGCAAACGCTTGAGCCAAGCACCCAAGTTACGGGTCACGCGTGTCTCATGGCTTGGCGCGTGCACCCCATCTGCCCCGTAAAGTGAGCGGATGTGCGCACCCAACGCGACATTCTCTTCCACTGTCGCCCAGGGCAATAAACCGTATTCCTGCAAAATCAATCCCGTTTGGGGGCGCGGGCGCGTTAATCCATCTCCATCTATCAATAAATCACCCGATGCAGGAAAACGCAATCCCGCTAAAAGATAGAGAAGAGTCGTTTTGCCGCATCCCGAAGGACCAAGCAATGCCCAACGCTCGCCGCGTTGAACCTGCCAAGTAAAATCTTGAAAAATGGGCGTATCGTTATAGGAAAAGTTGATTTTATTAAGGCGTATCATCATAAAAAAAGTGGCTGGAAGTTTCCAGCCACTTGATTGTATCATTTAGGGCAAAAAAGATGTATTCACCGCATCCGTGTAGAGGATGTTTACAGACAATAGATTTTTCTGTTGCGCCCAACTGAGCGTATCTTGCCACTCTGCTTCGCTGTAAATTCCCATAGGAAAAGGGGGAATTACATAATCTTCCACCATCGGCAATGGAATCAAATTATTTTCTACCAAAGTGAGTTTATATTCTTCGGGGTCATCTGCCATAAATTTGATGGCAGTATCAATCATTTCAACAAAAGCACGAATCGCTTCGGGATTCTCTTTAATCATATCTGCTGTAAAAACATAAACGCTCGCCCCGTATTCCGGGCTTAGCGAATCATCCAAAACGATGCTTGCGCCTTGAGCTACCGCTATAGAAGCGAGAGGGTCGGGCAAAACGGCGGCTTGAATTTCGCCGGAGGCAAGCAATGCCATGCGTTCCGGGATTTTTGGCACGGCGATTGTGGCGATTTCACCGGCTAAGAAGCCTTCTTTTTCAAGCAAACGCTCGGTGACATATTCAATGATTGTTCCTTCTGAGATTCCGATTTCAACCCCTTTCAAATCATTCGGGCTGGTAATTCCGCTATCTTTCGCAGAAAGGATAAAGAAATGTGCTCTCTCTTCTGATGGGGTTTGCGCGTAACGTACAATTTGGATTTCGATTTCTTCTTTGTCAAAAAATGCAACGGTAAGTCCATCTGTAACCATACCGTCCGCTTGCCCCGAGGCGACCATTTGGCTCAACTCAGGCGCAGATGAAACGCGAATAAACTCAACATCCAAGCCGAATTCTTCAAAAAGACCTTCACTCTCGGCAACAAAAAGAGGTAAGGTGTCAATAATTGGCAAAACCGCTATTTTCAATTTGACCGGATTCTCGAACAAGTCTTCTTCGGGATCTTCATTTTCGTCAAAAATTTCACCGAAAATTTCTTCGGCTGTGTCTGAGGGAGGTTCTTGCACATCATCCGCGCTAGGGGCTTTGGACGATGTACAGGCACCAAGTGCCAAGCTGAGAGACAGCACTATAACCATTCCCAAAATAATATGTCGTTTCATTTTTCATACCTCTACTATTTTTATTTTGCACAATACACATTGCGCAACTATTTTTGATTTAACTCTTCAATTCTCTCATCCGAAACGCCGATGCTTTTCAAAAGCAAAGTGCGTAAAGCGGGCGTGGAACGATCTGGGTCCGGGCTACCCGTATAAACCCATCGCAAAACAACTTCGTTTAAAGCCCCCATCCAAGCACGCGCGACAACTTCCGTATCAATCTCCGAGATGCTCCCGTCGGCAACCGCTTGGGCGAGATTCTCCTCAATAATTCCCGTAAAGCGGTCGTTGATTTCGCGTCTTTTTTGCTCAAACGCTTCCCCAAGACCTACTGCTTGGACAAGAGCTGTTTTCGCCAAAGTGCGATGCTGACCAAAGGTTTGCATACAAATTCGAATTGCCACGTCTACGCGTTTCAATCCACGTTCTTCATTCTCGATGGCTACGCGCAAACGCTCTTCGAGCAATTCGGTAAATTTATCGATTAGCGCAAAAAAAATATAATTTTTGCTAGGGAAATGGTAATACACCCCACCCTTCGAGGTGTGCGAAGCCAAAACTATTTCATCCATCCGCGCATCATGATAGCCTTTTTCGGCAAAAACACCGGCGGCGGCATTCAGAATTCTAGTACGGGTTTCATCAGATAAAGTGGTCATGTTTTTTCAGACCGACTGGTCGGTCTGTTTGGTGCGAAATAATACCATAAGAAAAAATCGAAGGCAAGCGATTCCTTGCGGTAAAATAAACTCACTAAATTTATCCAACTCCAAGGAGCAAACCCTATGAAAACAATTGATGTGCGTTCAGATACAGTCACCCACCCCACCCCCGCCATGCGCGAGGCAATGGCAAAAGCCAAAGTTGGAGACGATGTTTACGGTGAAGATCCCACCGTCAATCAGCTTCAAGAAATTTCGGCAGAAATGCTCGGCAAAGAGGCGGGGTTATTTATTCCCTCCGGCACAATGGGCAATCTCATCGCCGTTCTCTCGCATTGCGGGCGTGGAGATGAAATTATTTTGGGCAATCAGGCGCATATTTTTCTCTACGAAGCGGGCGGTATCTCTGCTCTGGGGGGCGTCCACTCGCATCAAGTTCCCAATCAAAATGATGGATCGCTTGCGCTCCACGATATTGAAAACGCCATTCGGCGGGATGATGCACATGCTCCGATTACCAAATTAATTGCGCTGGAAAACACCCAAAATAATTGCGGGGGGACAGTTCTTTCACAGGATTACATTAATCAGGTTGGGGATTTAGCAAAAGCACGGGGGATTTCTCTGCATTTAGATGGCGCGCGCATCTTCAACGCGGTAGCAAGTTCAACATCTTCTGCTAAAGAGCTTGCTTCTCCTTTTGATTCTGTCACGTTTTGCCTAAGCAAAGGGCTTTGTGCGCCGGTTGGCTCTGTTCTTTGCGGCTCTCGCCAATTTATAGCCAAAGCACACCGAATCCGCAAACAGTTAGGCGGAGGAATGCGTCAAGCCGGGATTCTAGCATCGGCTGGAATTGTCGCGCTCGATGAAATGGTAGAACGTCTGGGAGAAGACCACGCTCGGGCGCGCACCCTAGCCAAGGGACTCGCGGGCGTATCGGGATTGATTCTAGATGAAGGAACACCGCATACCAATATGATTTTTATGAGTTTGGCTGAGCATGTCGAATATCCCGCTAAGAAAATTATCGCCCATCTGCACAAGGCGCGTGGCATTCGCATTGGCATGGCAGGCGCGCGTAGTTTCCGCTTGGTCTTACATTATTGGATTGATGATGCGGATGTGAAAAGAACGATAGCCGCTTTCGAAGAGTTGCTTGGGTAGAGAAAAAGCGAGAGATTAAATCTCTCGCTTTTGTAGCCGTAGGCATAGTTGGGCTTAGAATACTTCCCCGTTCTGAAGTTTGACAAAAACAGCAACCACCTCGGGGTCAAGCAAAATCCCAGCCTGCTTCTTCAGATACGCAAGTGCTTCTGCTTCGGTTGCCGTTTCTCGATAAGAACGTTTGCTCGTCAGAGCATCAAAAATATCGACAACTGCAAAAATGCGTGCTTCGAGGGGGATTTCTTTGCCGCGTAGTCCCAGGGGGTATCCGCTTCCATCCCAGCGTTCGTGGTGCGCATATACCACTTTGATTGCGTCTTGAAGAAAGGGAGTGTCTTGAATAATTTTTCGCCCGATTTCGGGATGTTGGCGCATAATTGCCCATTCTTCTTCGGTGAGTTTTCCCGTTTTATTCAGAATCGCATCGCTAATACCGATTTTGCCAATATCGTGCAAAAGAGAGCCACGTTGAAGCGAGTTTCGTTGCTCTTTTGTCAGGTTGAATTTTCCCCCGATAAGACACGCTGATTTACCAACTCGTACGCTATGCCCTTCTGTTTCTCTATCTCGCGCATCGAGTGCCGTCATCAACGAAATGAGCGTTTGGTCATAAGTGTTTTCTAATTTGCGGTAAGCTCTTTTAATTTCTTCTGCTTTTTCTTGCGAATCGAGCAAGAAAATCGCTCGCTCAAGTGCCATCGCCGCCTGATTCGCCAATGTTTGTAAAGTTTGCACTTGAGAAGAGGCGCGTCCTTCATCCTCCTCAAATTCCACCCACAAAACACCGTATTTGCGAAGAGAAGTTTGAATAGGTAAATAAATATGCGCAGACATTTCCCCGCTGGAAAAGGTAATGCTCTCCCCTGTAGCCAAGGCTTGCTTGATAAACTCTGTAGGAATGGTTTGCCCAATACAAACCCCCTTGGAAGTCACCTCAAGCGCAGTTTCAACTTCACCATCTTGCGAGAAAAGAACAATACCGGTAACTGCCGCCTTGGCAAGACGAAGCGCAGACTTGGCTATCTGCTGTGCGGCTTCCTCGATTTTTTTTGTCTCAAGAATACCAAAGCTGAGTTGGTATAGCAAAGTGGTCGTTACGGTGGTGGAGCGCAATTCTTGAATAAGCCATGCACTTTCGATTGCTGTTGCGGATTGCGTGGTGAGCAAACTCGCCAAAGATTCGTCCTTTTTGCTAAAAAACACCCCGCCCTGTTTGCCAAACCCTAAAACCGCACCAATGCTCACACCATGCAAACGAAGAGGAATGACGATAAGCCCTCGGAGCATATTATGGTCAAGATTAACAGATGAAGCATATTTGTATTTGCGAATATCTCTAACCCTGAAAGGCTCGGTCGCATCAAGCGCAACTTCTAATAATTTATTGGTTGATAAATCTCTGCTCAAACAATTATATAAATTCGGGGCATGCCCTTCAGAAGAAATGCGCGTAAAAGAGCCATCTCTGTTAAAAAGTGCCACAAAAACAAAACGAGCTTCCAACGTTTTTCGAGCAAGGACGGCAACTTCTTCTATCACAGACTGGGTATTAAGAGCAGTAGATAAAGAGATATTTGATTCAATAAGCATTCTAAGACGGCGGTTATATCCGGAACGCTCCCACGAGAGAAGAAGTTCTTTTGCAACAGCCTCTAGGGCGCGAATATCTGCCGCGGAAAAAGCATTTTTTTTCTTTGAGCCGACTAAAATAATCCCCCTTAGATGACCATGATGAACAAGAGGCAAAGCGATTTCTGAATATGCTTTTTTCTCT
>CAZERH010000091.1:0-7468 GCA_964515535.1 uncultured Anaerolineaceae bacterium | reverse complement strand
CTGGCTAAAATTGACTGATTTAAAATTTCACCCGCTCTAGCCGCTGTCCTCGGCGCAGGATTCTCATAAACACGCCGCCGAGGACGGCGTAGGGAGCTATGGATGGAAGAAATTTAGCACTACAAAAAAAAATATCGAAGGCTGGCAAGTTAAAATCACGTTAATTCCGCCTATGGTAGAAATCTCCATGATATAATTCTATTTTAGTTGTATCCGTACTTGGAAGCCGTCTCTCCCCGCTTTTATATATCACAAAAATCATAATACTCGATTGGAACGTACATTCTTCTATTTAATAAAGGAGGTGGTGTGTAACATAAAATTGTTATAAATGTTCTATTTATATCCGATGTTAAACCTATATAAGGAGTAAAAGAGTATGTTAAAGAAATCTGCATTATGGATCGTCACTCTGATGATTCTTGCATCTATGATTTTATCCGCTTGTGGTGGTGGAGATGCTCCAGCCGAAGAAGCCCCGGTTGAAGAAGCCCCTGCCGCAGACGCTCCCGCCGCCGATGAACCCGCCGAGCCTCCCGCCCCCGCGGAAGATGGCAGTTGCGTTGGTGTGACGCTTGGCGATGGTGATTATGTTCGCGTTTATGAATTAGCTGATTTTGAAGCGATGGCTGATTGCACGATGGCTTTTAGCGGTAACCCCGATATGGAAGAACTGAATGCCAGCATCACCAATAACCCTGATTTGCCCCCGGTAGAAGAACGTATTCCTGCTGAACCTTTGGTCGTTGTTCCTTACGAATCAGTTGGTCAATATGGCGGTACTTTTCACGCCACTTCTAATGCTACTGAGTCCGGTACTTCTGACTTTTTGGCAGTTCGCCATGTAAACTTTGTTCGTTATGGCGATGATTACGTTACGATTGAACCCAATATTGCTAAAAGTTGGGAATGGAACGATGATTTCACCGAAGTTACTTTCCATCTTCGCGAAGGACATAAATGGTCAGATGGTGCGCCCTTCACATCTGCTGATGTGGCGTTTTGGCTGAACGATATTGTTCTGAACACTGATATTTACGAAAACACCCCCGGTTGGGTTCAATTCGGTGACGGCACAATGACAATTGATGTCATTGATGATACAACTTTTGTACTCAAATTCCCCGTACCAACGCCGGGTATCTTGAGCTTCTTTGCAACCGCTTTCCGCCAACCTTTCCAACCCAAACATTTCTTTGATAAGAAAGTTGCCGATGGCATGGATTTTGTGGATGCTGTCACACTTTATTATGGTCTCAGCGACTGGACTGATGTCCCCTCCCCGCTATTAAGCGGCGAAGCGGATGATGTAAAACCCACGCTTGAATCTCATATTCTGGTTGAAGAAAACACCGAAGGTCGCCACTTTGTCGCCAATCCTTATTATTTCATGGTAGACACAGCCGGCAATCAACTCCCCTATATCAACGAACAAGACGAGTTGTATATTCCCGATCCCGAAGTTCGCAACCTGAAAATCACCAA
Source organism: uncultured Anaerolineaceae bacterium (assembly GCA_964515535.1). GTDB lineage: Bacteria > Chloroflexota > Anaerolineae > Anaerolineales > Villigracilaceae > Desulfolinea. Next base: position 5,983 of record CAZERH010000091.1, on the reverse strand, counting down.
TGGTGAAGTGGATTATAAAGTTCAGTCTATCTCCATCATCGATTATCCGCTCTACAAAGACCATGAAGCAGATGGCGATTACACCGTTAGCTTAGGCTCAGGTGTTGGCGCGAATTTGTTCTATGGCTTCAACTTGACTCACGAAGATGAAGGCTTACGCGAAATTTTCAACGACCTCCGCTTCCGCCAAGCAATGTCTATTGCTATCAACCGCGATGAAATCGTTGAGTTGATTTATCTTGGTCAGGCTGAACCCATGCAAGCCTCCCCGGCAGATGGCAACACAGTCAACTTCGTCACAGACGAACACAAAAACGCCTTCATTGAATATGATCTGGATGGCGCAAACGCATTGCTAGACGAAATGGGCTTAGTAGATGTAGACGGTGACGGTTTCCGCGAACGCGCAGACGGTTCTCCGCTCGCCATCGAACTTCAATACGCCACCCAAAGTGGTCCTGCCGCCATTCAAGAATTGATAAAAAGCTATTGGGATGCCGCAGGCATTGCGACCACCCTCAAAGAAGTTACCTCTGACGAATATCGTGAAAGAGGCACCACGAATGGTGCAGATGTTCTCACTTGGTTACATGATGGCACCGCCGGTGCAACCATTGTCCTTAATACCGAAATGCTTCTGCCCCCCTTCGGTTACGCGTTTAACCCTGGCGTAGCTTACGGATGGGAAGAATGGGTAAAAAGCGATGGTGCCGAAGGCATTGAGCCTCCCGCCGATGCACTTGAGCTTTACGACCTTGTTGCGGAATTCCTCCAATACCCGCTCGGCTCTGCAGAAAGCGATGCTCTTGGTGAACAAATTGTTGATATTCACGTCAACAATCTCTGGAAAATCGGTATTGCCGGAAATATCCAAATGCCTATCATCCACACCAACCGCCTGCACAACTTTGGTCCTTACACCGTAGTTAGCTATGATTACTATCGTGTATACCCCATGCTCCCCGCAGAATGGTACTTTTCTGAATAATCGTTAAACTAAACCTGACAGGTCTTTAAGACCTGTCAGGTTTTTGGATGCTCCTCTAATTGGCTAAAGCAAGCGGGACGTGGATACACCTCGTTACGCTCCTATTCCGGGCTGGGGTGCCGAACCCCCCAACAGATTTTCAACGTGAGCGTCACAAGTCTACACCGGCAACAATGTTGATGGACGGCACGCAAGTTGATTTCACGTATGTTGAATCCGTTGAAATACGCACAAGCCGAGATTTTTCATCCCACAAGGGAGAAGCAAAATGGTCAAGTTTTTGGTTAAACGTACTTTAGGCATGGTTGTAACCATGTTTTTTGTGTCAATTATGATTTTTATCATTATGGAACTTCCGCCGGGGGACTATGCCGAGCGGTGGGCTTTTCGTAAATTTTCAGGGACCGGTGCGCAAATTACCGAAGCCGATCTTGCCAATATCCGCGCAAATTTTGGGCTAGATCGCCCTGCCCCTGAGCGTTATTTTAAATGGATTAGCGATATTGTCTTACATGGTGATTTTGGTCAAGCCTTTGCTTTTCAGACGTCGGTGAATAATGTTATCGGTCAAAAAATTTGGTTAACTTTAGCTATTCTTTTTTCAACTTTAATTGTGACGTATATTATTTCTATTCCGGTGGGCATGTATGCCGCCGTTCGGCGTAACTCGGTGGAAGATTACGCACTAACGGTATTTAGTTATTTGGGATTTGCCCTCCCCAACTTCTTGTTGGCTCTTATTTTGCTCTATATTTCAACCACTTTTTTCGATACATCCGTTGGCGGGCTTTTTTCGCCCGAATACGCAGACGCAGTTTGGAGCAAAGAAAAAGTCTTAGATTTACTAAGCCATCTTATTATTCCGGCTATTATTCTGTCGTGGTCTGCGACTGCTTTTCAATTACAAACGGTACGTGCAACCATGCTCGATGAATTAAATACACTCTCGGTAACAGCCGCACGTGCTCGCGGCGTTGTTGAATGGAAATTGCTCATTAAATACCCCGCTCGTTTAGCAATTAACCCTGTTATTAGCACAATAGGTTTTGATGCCAACCGTATCTTTTCTGAATTGCCCATCGTAGCTTTGGTTTTGGGCTTGCCCGAATTGGGTCAATTATTGCTTAAATCTTATCTTGATTTAGACATGTTCGTGGCGGGAGCTATTTTGCTTATCCTTACTTTTATGATTGTCTTTATGAATTTTCTCTCTGATATTTTGCTTGCATTTTTAGACCCGCGAGTAAAACTAATAGAAGGTTAAGAGAAATGACACAGAAAAACACAACCACTTCCCCCAAAATTTCAAATGATTTGAAAGAATCAGAAGAGGCAAAGCGTTATTACTCCGCTTCTCAATTTCAATTAATCTGGTGGCGCTTCAAAAAACGCCGACTTGCTCAAGTGGGTGCGCTGATACTGATTACAATGGCATTCGTAGGAGCTTTCGCTGAATTTATTGGTCCCTATACGGGTACAACAAGAATCGGTGACGCAGTTTTAGTTGCCCCTCAGAGACCCCTATTTTGCAATGATGACGGTTGTAGTGTACGCCCCTTCTTGCCCGGCATTATCTCTGAACGCAATCCGGATACGTTAAGAATGGAGACTAAAATCGACTCGTCTGTACGCCGAGATATATACTTTTTTGTGGAAGGCGAACCGTATAAATTATTAGGATTTATAAAAATGAACACCCATCTCTTCGGTGTAGAGGAGGGGACGATTCATCTCTTTGGCACAGATAGTTTGGGACGCGATCTGTTCACTCGCCTTTTACTTGCTACTCGAACATCGCTATCAATTGGCATAATCGGTGTTATTATCGCCTTTATTTTAGCTCTGATTATTGGCGGGGCGGCGGGTTATTTTGGTGGCGGAGTTGATTATTCTATTCAACGGCTTACCGAAATTGTGCGTGTTATCCCCGTTATCCCTCTGTATATGGGATTAGCCGCCGCATTTCCCAAAGAATGGTCGTCTACTCAGGTTTATTTTGCCATGACCCTAATTTTGGCTCTGGTTGGATGGCCCACCCTAGCCAGACGTATTCGTGGGAAATTATTAAGTCTACGCGGTGAAGATTATGTGATTGCCGCAAGTTTGGCAGGGGCTAGTCCCAGTCGAATTATTGGACGACATTTACTCCCAGCCTTCACAAGTTATATCATTGTAGATTTGGTTATCTCTTTCCCCTATATGCTTTTGAGTGAAACCGCACTGAGCTTTATAGGCTTGGGTTTGCGCCCTCCAACCATTAGCTGGGGCGTACTCTTACAAGATGCGCAAACTGTCCGCGCCATAGAACAAGCACCGTGGCTTTTTATTCCGGCACTATTCGTTGTTATTGCAGTTTTATCCTTTACTGTACTTGGTGACGGTTTACGTGATGCCGCAGACCCATATCAAGTGAGTAACTAGGAGATAATTTCATGGCAAACACAAAAAAATTGACTAAAGATAATCTCTTAGAAGTAAAAAATCTCAAAATCTCTTTCAAAACAGATGAGGGGATTGTCACCGCGGTTGCCGGAATCAACTTCTCCGTCAAGCGCGGACAAACATTAGGCATTGTAGGTGAAAGTGGATCAGGAAAAAGCGTTAGCACTTGGTCTATTATGCGCCTATTACCGAAAAACTCAATTATAGACAAAGATTCTTCCATCCGGTTTCAACGCAAAAGTGGAGAGACGGTTGAGATTACTGAACTCAAGGCAAATAGCAAGGACTTACGTCAGATTCGCGGCGGAGAAGTTGCCCTGATTTTTCAAGAACCAATGAGTTCCTTTTCCCCCGTTTACACTATCGGTAATCAGCTTGTGGAAGCGGTACTCCAGCACCGTGACGTGAGCAAAGAAGAAGCCGAAGAAATTGCCGTTGATATGTTAGATCGGGTTGGCATCTCAAATCCGCGCCAGCGATTTAAGCAATATCCCTTTGAACTCTCCGGCGGGATGCGACAACGGGCGATGATAGCTGTTGCTCTGTCCATGGAGCCTTCGCTTTTAATTGCCGATGAGCCGACCACATCGTTAGACGTGACGATTCAAGCCCAAATTTTGGAATTAATGAACGAACTCCAAGATGAATTGGGCATGTCCATCATTTTTATCACGCATAATTTAGGCGTAATTGCTCAAGTAGCCGATGAAATAGAAGTGATGTATTTAGGAAAAATCTTAGAACGTGGCACAACCAAAGAGATTATCAACGACCCTCAACATCCCTACACAAAAGCTCTCCTAAAAGCCATTCCTCGGCTAGACCATATCGGAGAACGCCTAACTGCAATTAGCGGCGATATTCCCAGCCCTCTCTCTCGACCTCTTGGTTGCCCATTTTACACTCGCTGTGACGACATGATTCCAGGAGTATGCGATTTGACAATGCCTGCACCCACTCGACTTAGCGACACTCACACCGTGCATTGCTTCTTACACGAGGAAAAAGATGACTAATACCTTACTTGAAATTAAAGACTTAAAAGTCCATTTCCCTATTCGTAGCAAAAGCCTCTTTGGCGGGGCAGAAAATTATGTGAAAGCGGTGGATGGGATTTCTTTTCGTATCGAAAAAGGTGAAACATTAGGACTTGTTGGCGAAAGTGGATCCGGAAAAACCACCGTTGGTCGCTCCATTCTGCGTGCTATTGAGCCAACAGCCGGAAAAGTTACCTTCAAAATAGACAATGAAGATATTGACTTATCACAACTGAGCAATAAGGAAATGAGAGTATTCCGCAAAAATATGCAACTCATTTTTCAAGACCCTTACTCCTCACTAAATCCGCGTATGACAGTACGCGACATCATCGCAGAACCGCTTATTGCCCAACAATTAGCAAAAGGCAAAGAAGTAGATGAGCGCGTCCAAGAAGCCGCCGCGCTCTGCAAATTGAATCTCGAATATCTGCGTCGTTTTCCGCATGCTTTTAGCGGCGGTCAACGTCAACGTATTGGTATTGCCCGCGCACTGGTTTCTAATCCGCAGTTTATTGTTTGTGACGAATCTGTCTCTGCCCTCGATGTATCCATTCAAGCAGAAATTCTTAATTTGCTCATGGATTTGCAAGAAAGACTCGGTTTCACATATCTATTCATTGCCCACGATTTAAGTGTAGTAGCCCATATTTCCAAACGGGTTGCAGTAATGTACTTGGGACAATTTGTAGAACTTGCCCCCACAAAAGCACTTTTTCATGCCCCAAAGCATCCCTACACCGAAGCACTCATGTCTGCCATCCCCGAAGTCAATCCGGATGTAGCAATGACCCCCGTAGACCTAAAAGGCGAAATCCCCAGCCCCATCAACCCTCCCTCCGGTTGTCGTTTTCATACCCGTTGCACCTACGCACAAGACCTTTGCAAAACAAAAGAACCCGAGTGGAAAGAAATAGAACCGGGACATTTTGCCTCCTGTCATTTCGTAGACACCCTAAATTTGAAAGGTGTAGAGATGCGGGCGTCAAAAGATGACGATTAAACGGTATCAAGCTAAAAAGGAGAGCGTTCCGATGAAAAAAATCCTAGTTCCCCTCAACAAATCTTCGTTCAGTCATAAAATTTTGGTGGCGATTGAGCAATTCTTCCCTCCCGAAGAATGTGAACTCATTCTTTACTATATCACCAAGCCGCCAAAAGGCTCAGGTTTTGCCGCCACAGATTACCGCTCCGATTACGCGTTGGAAGAAGGCGAGCCACTCGGACCCAAAGCGCATCCTGTTTTTCCAAGTCAGGAGGAAGATAGCATCCAATCGGATGTTGAGATCGCTCTACTCTCCATCACAAATGGTTTGCAAGAAAAAGGCTACACGATTTCGACCCAAATTTGTTTTGTAGACGAGGTGACACGTGAGATTGTGCGCATTGCGCGGCGGGATGAAATTGACCTGATTGCCATGTCGACGCGGGCGCATGTCGGCATGAAACGATTTTTCTTTGATGACCTTGCCCAGCGCGTCCTAAAACATGTTGAGATTCCCCTCTTTCTGATTCA
>CAZERH010000090.1:0-7522 GCA_964515535.1 uncultured Anaerolineaceae bacterium | reverse complement strand
AGCCGGAGTGGCGGAACTGGCAGACGCGCTACGTTCAGGGCGTAGTGAGCTTACGCTCATGCGGGTTCGACTCCCGCCTTCGGCACAGAAAAAGACTCGTGAAAAACGAGTCTTTTTTCGTTTTAAAACGATATTCGCGGTATAATAAGGGGAGATTTTTACGTAGTATTTTTCTCGTCAAATTTCTATTAAATGACGAGTTTTTCTTTTGTATAAGGATTTTTTTATGGAAGCAGGCGATATTCAACAGATTGATATAAACCAAGAAATGCGTTCGTCTTACCTAGATTATGCGATGAGTGTAATCGTGGCGCGTGCCCTTCCCGATGCGCGTGATGGACTAAAACCGGTGCATCGGCGTATTTTGTATGCGATGCACGACATGGGTATTCGAGCTACTGGCTCGCATAAAAAATCGGCGCGTATTGTGGGTGAAGTTTTGGGTAAATACCATCCGCACGGAGACTCGGCAGTTTATGAATCGATGGCGCGAATGGCGCAACCTTTTTCGCTCCGCTATATGCTTGTGGACGGGCAAGGTAATTTCGGCTCCATTGATGGCGATTCCCCTGCCGCAATGCGTTATACCGAAGCGCGCATGGGCAAACTTGCCGAAGAAATGTTGATTGACATCAATAAAGACACGGTTGATTTCATTCCAAACTTTGACGATTCCCTTGAAGAACCGGATGTTTTGCCCTCCCGTTTACCGAATCTTTTGCTAAATGGTTCATCGGGTATTGCGGTTGGCATGGCAACCAACATCCCGCCGCATAATCTCAATGAACTCACCAATGCTCTTGTCTATATGATCGACAATTACGAGAATGTAGATGAAATAGGCGTAGAAAAACTGATGGAATTCATACCCGGACCCGATTTTCCCACAGGTGGGATTATTGTGGGGCAGGAGGGCATTATTCAAGCCTACAGTACAGGGCGTGGGCGTGTCATTATGCGCGGGAAAGCGCACGTAGAAGAAATGCGAGCGGGGCGTTTCAAGATTGTTGTCACCGAAATCCCCTATCAACTTAATAAAACTACGCTAATCGAACGTATTGCAAGCATGGCGCGGAGCAGAAAAATCGACTCCATATCTGACTTGCGCGATGAATCCGATCGGCGCGGCATGAGCATCGTTATCGAACTTAAGCGTGGTGCTCAACCCAAAAAAGTATTAAATCAACTCTATAAACATACATCTCTCCAAGCCACTTTTGGCGTGCAGATGTTGGCATTGGTCAACAAAGAGCCGAAATTACTCTCCCTAAAACGTGCTTTGCTACACTTCATTGAACACCGCAGAGAAGTCATCACTCGCAGAACTAAATTTGACTTAAGAAAAGCCCGCGCTCGCGCTCACATTTTAGATGGTCTTATTATTGCGCTTGATAATATAGACGCAGTTATTGAAACTATTCGCGCCTCCGCAGATGTGAGTGTTGCTAAAGACAATTTGATGAAGCGATTCAAGTTGAGCGAACTCCAAGCGCAAGCGATTCTAGACATGCAATTGCGTCGATTAGCCGCACTAGAACGCTGGAAAATTGAAGAAGAGCATAAAGAGTTGATGGCAAAAATTGCCTACTATGAAGATTTGCTTGTTCATGCCGAAAAAATTCTAGCCATCATCAAAGAAGATTTATTAGACCTCGCTGAGAAATACGGTGATAAGCGGCGTACCCATATTGCTATAGGGCTTAGCGGGAGTTTGAACGAAGAAGATTTGGTAGAAGACGAAGCGGTTTTAGTTACCATTACGGAGCGCGGCTATATCAAACGCGTCCTTGCCAAAACTTTCCGCACACAAGGGCGTGGCGGACGCGGAATCAAAGGTCACACCACCAAAGAAAAAGATGAAGTGATTATGATGATTCCGACACGCACTTTGGATACCATTCTATTTTTCACCGACAGAGGAAAAGTTTACTCCGAAAAAACCTATCAGATTCCAGAAGCAAGCCGAATCGGGAAGGGAATCTCAATCGTCAATATCCTTGCCCTTGAAGCCGGAGAGAGCATCACTGCCGCAATCCCCGTTCCGGATTTTGATAAAGCATCCTACTGTACTCTAGCTACCGTAAATGGGCGCATCAAGCGTGTAGAACTCTCAGAATTTGCCTCCGTGCGTCCCTCCGGTTTGATTGCGATGGGCTTGCACGATGACGATAAACTCGGCTGGGCGCGTCTCACTAGCGGAGACGATGATATTATCATCGTTACGGAACGAGGCAAAGCCTTGCGTTACTCAGAGAAGAAAGTGCGCTCAATGGGGCGACCTGCCGCGGGCGTAATAGCCATCAAACTTTTAGATGACGACAGAGTAACCACCGTAGATGTAGTTGAACCCGGCGGCAGATTGCTCACAGTGACAGAAACCGGTATTGGAAAACAGACCCCGCTTGAGGAATACTCGCCAAAAGGACGCGCCACGCAGGGTATTCTCACAATGGATAAAAAAGCCATAGAAGAAATTGGCAAAATCATTGCGGCGCGTGTTGTTCAGCAAGAAGACCACCTCACCCTCATGTCCACCGAAGGCGTAATCATCCGCCTAAAAGTGAGTGAAGTTAAAACAGCCGGGCGCGCTACGCGTGGCGTTCATCTCATGCGTACGCGGGAGGGTGATACGGTTGCCGCTGTCGCTAGAATTGCCATGAAAGATTTAGAACAAGTAGGCGCAAAATTAGAAGAAGAAGAGGAAGACGAACAAAAAGAATTGCTTTAAGTTTAAAAAGAGAATAAACGATAAGAGCGGTTGAAATTTAAACGAAAAAGCCATGCTAACCCGCATGGCTTTTTTTGTTTAAAACCGAAGTTTTTAAAAAGCAATCGCAAATTTTCCCGTAACAAGCAAAGTCATTGAACCAACCAAACAAACCAACATAAAAAACAGAACCGCAATGATAAAACGCTGTACGGAATTCATTTTTATAGCAGGGTTTGAAAATGAAGAAGAACTAGTCTTGGCTTTTCCTCCGTCACCTTCAAAATCATCAAGAAAACCTGGGATTTCGTCATCATCATCATAATAGGATGATGTATCGGCATCTTCACGCAAATTATCTAACATTATTCACCTCTTTACTCGTTTTTCCTGTGTATCATACCTGTATTGGGCGTAAATGAACATCCCCAAAATGGATTTTCGGATGAGTATCAAGACGCAAAGAACCATCTTGATTAATCCCTAAAATTTTTCCTTCTTGGATTAGTTGCCCGTTTCGCGCGTAGATTTGAACTTGCTGACCTCGAAAAGCCAGATTTTCCTCCCAAGCATCGTGCAAATCTCCGCTTCCTGAACGCGGTCGCCATCTAACGAAGGCTTCTAAAATCTGACGCAATAATATAACGCGGTCTATTTTTTTTTCAAGCATGTCTTCTAAACTGGTTGCGGGGAAGAGAACATTCTCTGGCACTGCGCTAGCGTAGACGTTTACACCCATCCCCAAAACGATATTTTTTATTTTATTGCCGTGCCAATTGGCCTCAACGAGAATACCTGCTAGTTTTTTCTTTTTGATTAGCACATCGTTAGGCCATTTAATTTTTGCGTCTAATGCGTAATGTTGATGTAACGTGTCCACGAGGGCTAAGGCACCCAGCCCGGTAAACAAGGTGATGTTTTTTGCCTCGCTGTTGTTGGGGAGCAGGAGCAAGCTAAAAGCAAGTGCGGAGTTGGGTGGGGTTTGCCAAACGCGTCCATTTCGCCCGCGTCCGGTTAATTGTTCATCGGCGATGACGATGGAAAAATCCCGCCCGCCCTCATTTCCCCAAGAAAGAGCCGCATCGTTCGTGGAGCCAATTTGCTGGTGATACTGTAAAGTACTTATGGGAAGATTTTGCAGGGCAATTTGGAGGGTGCTTGTGTTCATAGGTAATTATTAGGGCAATACGCTCCAGGGATTTATGTGTGCGCCGTTGTAGCGGATTTCAAAGTGGAGGTGCGCTCCAAATGAATTGCCTGTATTACCAGAGTAGCCGATTACAGTGCCTGCGTAAACACTTTGGCATGGGACAACATTAATTTGGCTAAGGTGGGCGTAGAGGGTGGAGTAGCCGTTTCCGTGATCTATGGCGATTACGTTGCCGTAACCGTAATTATAACCGCCTTGTGCCATTGTAACTACGCCGCCATCCGCCGCGTAAATTGATGCGCCTGTGTCTGCGGCAAGGTCAATACCGAGGTGCCCGGACCAATAGTCGTTACCGGTGAGGTAGTGATTGTATGTGGGGAATGAAAAATAGCCTGAACCCACTGCGCCTGCCGGACAAGCACTGCCCGAACCGGAACTGCTACCACCGGTTGATGGGGCAACAATAACCCATTGTTTGAATTCACGCGAACCGCCGGGAATCATGACGTATTCTCCCGCCCTAAAGGTGGGATTTGTTAAGTCTATGTCGTTGCCTGAGAAGTTGAGAATATCCTCTGCGTTGGCTTTAAATTCATCGGCGACGTTTTCAATGGTGTCATCTTCTTGCCATTTATAGTAAATGCCGTCTACGGGGGGGATGTTGAGTTCTTGTCCAACCCGCAAACTATCGGGATTGTCTTCTAGGAGGTCGTAATTTGCCCAGAGGATTGTTTCCGGTTCTATGTTAAATTCTTTGGAGATGCTAAAAGTGGAATCGCCGCGCGCTACCGTGTACTGGGAAATTTGATAGTTCGGTCTATCGGTAGGGATGCGGGTTTTGAGGGTGATTTTTCTCCGTATGGCATCAGATACGCTAATTTCGGGCGCACCTTCTTGTGCCTCAACGGTATTATTTCCACCTGATGGTGTTGCGGTGACTTGGATTATTTGAGGAGGGGCTTTGTCGACAAAAGCATCTTTTTTCGTGTAGGCAACGTAAAAAATTCCAGCAACAATGATGAAGGTGAAAAACCAACTTAGAAATGTGAAAAGGTGTTTTTTTAGAAAAGACATATTAAAAAAATACCACAAAGGCATTAAGTTTGCAAATTTTAAGCCTTTGTGGGGTAGAGGCTGATTGACCGATAAAACTCAAGGGTGTTTTTTATACACGAAGCACCTAGTTGACTGACAAATCTTAAAAATTTCATCACAGAGAGCACAGAAAATCTTTAAAAACATGAGAAAAAACTCTACAGATTTTCACGGCTTTAAGCGTTTCTATGTTTATTCTTAGAGAATCGTTGAGCCCTTTATGTTAAAAAAATGTAAACCAATCAAGGGGAGATAAAAAATTTGGTTATTAATTTTTCGTCAATGCGTCCAAGAAATCTTCGTTGGTTTTGGTGGAGCGCAATTGTTGAATAATGGCTTCCATCGCCATGCCTTGTGACATGCCTGCGCCTTGCGGTTTAGAGGCTGTCATCTGGATATACATGCGGCGCATGAGCCAGACTTGCTTGAGCAGATCGGGACCTAGTAGCAAATCTTCGCGGCGAGTGGAGGAACGGTCTATATCGAGCGCGGGGAAGATGCGTCTTTCTTGCAATGGGCGTGAGAGATGCAACTCCATATTGCCCGTGCCTTTAAATTCTTCGTAGACCATATCGTCAAGTCTTGAGCCGGTGTCTACAAGGCAGGTGGCGATGATGGTGAGTGAGCCGCCGCCTTCGATATTGCGAGCGGCACCGAAAAAACGTTTGGGCGGATAAAGTGCGGAGGGGTCAAGACCGCCGGATAATGTTCTGCCGGAGGGCTTGACGACTAAGTTATAAGCCCGTGCGAGACGCGTGATTGAATCCATTAGGATGACGACATCTTTCCCGACTTCGACCAAACGCTTGGCGCGTTCCAATGCAATTTCTGCGGTGCGGACGTGAGACGTAACCGGCTCATCGAAAGTGGACGCGATGACTTCTGCGTCAACAGAGCGGTCCATATCGGTCACTTCTTCCGGGCGTTCGCCAATCAGAGCGACCATCATATTTACTTCGGGATTTTTGGAGGCAATAGCGTTGGCAACGCTTTTCAAAATGGTGGTTTTGCCAGCTTTGGGAGGGGATACGATCAACCCGCGTTGACCGCGTCCAATGGGGGCAATCAGGTTAATGAGACGCGTTGCAAGCTCGCGAGGGTCATGCTCAAGGTCAAAGCGGCGATCAGGGAAAACGGGTACCAAATTTTCGAATTTTGGACGCCGTTTGGCTTCTTCCGGATCTATACCGTTGACTGATTCAACTTTTGTTAGCCCGAAATGGCGTTCAGATTGGCGCGGTTCACGCACAAACCCAACGACCATATCTCCGTTGCGCAAGCCGTATTTGCGCAATTGCGCTTGCGAAACATAAATGTCTTGTGCACCAACTCGATAATTATCGGCTCGCAAGAAGCCAATTCCTTCGCTCATAATCTCAAGGATGCCGCCGCGGATTTCCAGCCCTTCTTCGCCTGCCTCTGCTTGGCGAATCTCAAGAACAAGACGTTCTTTTTTGAGGCGGTTAGCGCGTGGAATTGTATACTTTTTTGCAATGGCGCGTAGTTCAATTAGGCGTAAACTTTCTAACTCAAGGATAGTTTTCATGGAATTTCTCTGTAGGGTTGAATGATGCTCGTTTTACGCAGGAATTTTTAAAGCGATTTGCTTTAGAAACCTGTAGGGAAGTGCGTAAAATCGGGCAGGGATAGGTAAAGGAATGCCCCCCAAAAAATATGGGCATTATTAATTCTTTTTGATGCTAAATGGGGTGTTTTTCAAAATAAGTTGGGGTTTAACCAAACAGGCAAGAAGCCGCTTGGGGAGTTTGTTTTAAAACAATCACGAAAATACCAGGGGAACAACAAAATTATAGCATGTTCACTCAGGCTACGCAAGCGGGATTTTTTGCTGGGGCTATGATAATGATTTGTTGTAGTTGCTCAAAACAAAGATGTGATGTTTTTCACAAGTAGGGGCGGATGGCAGTCCGCTCTTACACGTAAAACGTTTTACGAAATATATTTCCCTCTTTTTTAGCTTGACGCAAAATCTTTCTGTGACTAGAATCAGCGTGATAGTTCACCAATTGAAAGGAAGGCAATGAAGGAAGAATCTGTTCCCAGTTCCAGCGGGCGTGTAAAACGTCCGCATCTAATCCCCTAAATTCTCCGTAGGAAGCCGATAGGTCTTTGGTGTCTGTCTGCTTTGAAGATTATTGAGTCTTTTCGGGGGAAATAAAGAGGCATTCTCATGTCAATTAATATAGATAGTCTTTTAATCTTGCTTCAAGACGCACTTGAACGCGATGACTTCGATTCTGCCATTCATATTATCGAAAAACTTCGCGGTCCTGATCAGGCGGTACTTTTTGACGAATTGGAAGAGGATGAACAAAAAGAACTGCTCCCTAAACTCAAGAATGAAATCTCTGCGGATATTCTTGAAGACTTGGATGATATTGAAGTCGCGAAGTTAGTCGCGTCTTTGCCGTTTGAGACTATTATCCCGATTGTCGATGAGATGGAGCCGGATGAAGCCGCTGACCTTCTCGGTGATTTGTCGGACGAACGGAGTCAAGCCCTTCTCACGCGCCTTCAAGATGCTGACGAGGTGCGCCCCCTGCTCCTTT
>CAZERH010000089.1:0-7534 GCA_964515535.1 uncultured Anaerolineaceae bacterium | reverse complement strand
GTGTCTGAAAATAAGTGGATTTTTCTCCCGCGGGCTGAATGCCATTTTCTTGGAACATCTCAGCGATATAGTCCGTGGCAATATCTACACCTTCGCTACCCAACGCTCTCCCCTCCAGAGCAGGGTCAGCGAGAAACGCAACGTGACCCAAGGCTTGCTCGCCGTTAAATGAGCGCGCTTGTTGCTGGTAAAATGCGATGTCTCCGGTACTGCCCCGCAACCAGAAAAAAGCTGTTATGGTTAGAGTTATGGCAATAAGCGTATACCGGTTAGCAAAAACGCGCGTTACTTCAACCCCTACCCGCTCAATTAACCGCCGAAGCCCTTCACCAAAAAGATTGAAACCCATGATTGAAATAAAGAACGCACCTGCAGGATAGATTGCCATCCAAGGATAGGAACGAGCATAAGTGCGAACATTGCTCAACATTGCGCCCCATTCAGGCACATCTGAGTAATGGAATGGTGCACCGGCTATATCTAAATCGGCAAATGCCCCGCCCCCAATGAAAATACCAATAAAGCCCAATTCTCCGAGCAACATCAGAACTGCCCCTATTTCCAACACGATAATGGAAACCAATGAGGGGATTAAGTTCGGGAGAACATGTCGCCAAATAATACGAGGAGAACGCGCGCCCAAAGCAACAGCACTTTCGATAAAAAGCTTAGGGTGAATCAGCATCACTTCGCTACGGACATATTGCATAATTTCACCCCAGCCAACAAATCCCAGCGCAATTACAAAAGGCTCCACGCCTCGCCGAATGCCAAAAGCAAGAATCAAAATCATTGCCAGAAGCAGGGTGGGAAATGCGGCGATGATCTCTGCTAAACCACCAATGGATCTATCGAGCCAACTTCCATTTATCCAACCAGAAACTGCCCCCAACGCGAATCCGACTAAGATACGCGCCAATACAACGGAAAATGCCAAAAATAAAGTCTGCTGTGTACCTGAAATGACCAAGCTTAAAATATCGCGTCCGAGCATATCCGTCCCCCAAGGATAGATGTTATCCGGCTCAAAAGGAGGCACTGAAAAAACGCCATCTTCGATAGTCAATCCCTGTGTTGTATAAGGGCTATGCGGAGAAAATTGCGGGGCAAAAATAATAACCACCAATAATCCTAAAATAATAATTCCGCCAACCATTAAGGGGAAATTGCCTAGTGTTCCCTGTAACCAAGCGCGTCTTCGCCCTTTGTTTCGTCCCGTTTTCTGTTCAGGAGAAGCTGATTCAAGCTTGCTTTTTACCAGAGCTGTAAAAGGGCTGTTAGTTTTCTTTTGCCCCCGCCTCCATTTGTTTATCGGATTATCGATTTTTATCTTTCCAAAGCTATTCCTTAAGTCCTGTAATTGCTGGACGAATTTCTTTTTTCCATTCTTAGAAACACGCTGAGAAATGCCTGCCAAGCGCGGGTCTATCAGATGGTAGAGAATATCAAGCACGATATTTACGAATATGATCAACGCACCTAAAGAAAGCGCAAGGATCACGGTAAGATTATCGTCACGCAGAGAAATTGCTTTAAGCAAGGTAAACCCCAACCCTGCCCACCCAAAGAAAAATTCAACAACGGGTAAACTGCTTAGAGAAAAACGAAGCGATAATCCAATTGTAGTTAAGATGGGAATGGCGGCATTCCGAAAAACATGTATGACCGAAACAGTCCGTTGTCGTAAGCCTTTACTATGTGCTGTACGAACATAGTCCTGCATGATAACTTCTTGAATGGTGATAAAAGTAACGCGGCTAATTTGTGCCAATGGTCGCGCCGCTAAAACCAACGCAGGCAAAATAAGATGCTGGTCCCAACCAAAACCACCAACAGGAAGGAAAATTTCACCTCTTGCTTGCGATATTTTCGTTACTCCAAACTGAAGAAGCATTGCCATGAAAAAACTGGGGATGGAGATTCCTATAATCGAAATCACCATCGTAAATAAAGACCACCCTGAATGTTTTCCTGATGATAACACCCCAAGAGTAACGCCAAGAAAAGTTGCAAGCAGTAAAGAAACTGCTAATAAACCGAAGCTACGCGCAATAATCTCAGGAACAATATCAATCACTGGCGTTGGGATAAGAGAAAATCCCCCGGCTGTGGTTTCGCCAAAATCGCCCTGTGCCGCATTACCGATATAAGTTATTGATTTACGCACTCCCTCTGTCATGGCGTTTTTCACCGGAACGCCACGTGCCATATCCAGCCCTACAAAGCTAAGAAAGAGAAT
Source organism: uncultured Anaerolineaceae bacterium (assembly GCA_964515535.1). GTDB lineage: Bacteria > Chloroflexota > Anaerolineae > Anaerolineales > Villigracilaceae > Desulfolinea. The sequence goes on along the minus strand of CAZERH010000089.1, from coordinate 5,295 downwards.
GAAGGATAAAGTCAGAACGCCGAAAAGAAGACGTTTTCCTAAAGCAAAAAAAAGATTTTTTACGGATTGGAAAAAACTCATGTTTTCTCTAATAGGCTCCTAGAAAATTAACGCCATAAATAGCCAGTGTCAAAAGCATGTCAAGAAGTACTACAATAAAATAGTAACGCAATGTTGAAGGTGAATCCTTTCCTCGTTTACGCAATTTTTCCATAAATCCTATCGAGATGCCCAAGATAAGTAACGGAATTATTATCCGTAAAGGGAATTGCCAAGGAACCGGGATATCTATCCAAGCTGAAAAAGGCACATAATTAACTATTGTTGGAAATACCAAAACTTTTGAACCCTGATATAGAAGAATAGAAATCGCCAAAATTATCTGTGAAGCACTGTCGCTAACATTTTCATCATTCTTCGCTAATCGCCAAATAATAACAACAACCAAGCCGGGGAATATCCACGGAAAAGCAAGGGGAAAAAGCAAAATTCCGGCAATTCCCTCCATTCCACCAGATAAAATAAAAGAAGAAACGTCCCGAAGCGTAATACGATCTGCTATTGCTTGAATTTCGGTATCCGTTGTTGCATAGTACACATCTTTTTTAGAAAAGCCTTCTCGCCAAATCAAGTGAAGATTACCAACGCCATCCGTTGCCAAGACCGGATCATTAGAAATCGCTTGTGTTTTTGTCGCGAATGTATAGCCCTTATATTGACCATCCTCCATAATCGCCACCGCAATTTGAATATATCCATCCAGGCGATATTCCTGCTGGGCAGAAAAAGCAAGGGCTAATTCATCTCGTGGATTTTGAATTACAGATGGCGCATAAACAAAATCGCTCGTTCTATGCACCGCGGCTGAAGGAACCAGTTGGCTATATAAATAACTCCCCTCATCCGCTTGATAAGGTTGCTCCTCCAAGGGTGATACCCCAATTTGTGAAAGTTCCGACACCTTTTCAGGCTCATCAATAGGAAAAGCAATATATTCTGTGCGAGCCGTTCCCGCCTCTAAGCCCGCTTGATTTAATATGGACCAAAAGACATACACTGTTTTTCCCGACACGCCCAACACGGGTCCATCCAAAGACGCACCAGTGCTAAGCGGGATGTAAAAAATCTTCTCTTTTGAAAACTCAGATGACGAATTACCATCGCTCAATGCGTAGAATAGATTATTTTCCTCGTCAAGCCAAACAAGGTGGATTCTCCCCTCGTCATCAACCACTATATCCGGCTTTGAGCCTACGGCGGCAACGCGCGTGATTTGGGCTTGCTTCTCCCCAAAAGCAGATATACCTGTCAAGTTGATCCCACCAGAACGAATATCTTCCCAAGTAATCCAAATATCCCCATTTTGAGTTTCAGCTACTGCATATCGAAAAACACCAGAGTCAGCATCCGAAATTCGTATCAGTTCTCCCTGAAGAGAGCCGTCATAATCAATTTGTGCGTACCATAATTGCCATTTTTCAGTCGCATCAATTCGGTTTGCCCAAAGCAAGTGCAATAAACCATCGTTCGCAACAAACAGGCGTGAAGATCGCAATTGCCCCTGACGTTTAATTACAACCGTATCCACGTCCACTTGAGCATCCCTTCCAAGCTGGATATAACGAATGCCAACTACACCATCCTCCGCTTCAAAGGGCCAAACCGCTCGGACTGTTGTACTTTCCGCGTCAACAACCATGCCCACTGTACCAGACGCATCCGAGCCAATGGGGATACCTCGTCCCCAATCTGCTGATGGTTTTCTGCCTCGTTCTAGACCCGAGGCAGAATTAACCAACAACCCCAAACCAAGAACGATGATGATTGATATCAAGAAAAATTTTCTATCTTTACTCAAACTTATATCTCCTGTAAATAAAACACTGCGGATGCTTTCTTCCATCCACAGTGTTTTATTTTTTTTCTTTCTTTGCTCATATTGCTTATATAGCAAGAATCAACTATTGTTTTTGACGGGGGTCAAAGGCATCCCGTAACCCATCTCCGAGGAAATTAAATGCTAAGGTCGTCAAAGATAGGGCAACTGCAGGAACCAAAAGTTGATTTGGGTAAGAACGCAAGCCTTTTGCCGCTTCCGAAATCATGATACCCCAACTTGGAGTGGGCGGATCTACCCCCAAACCAATAAAGCTTAAAAATGCCTCGGTAAAAATATAAGCTGGAATTGTCAATGTTTCTGCAACAATCAAGGGTCCAAGGATATTAGGAAAGAGATGCTTGACTAAGATACGCGTATCATTAGCCCCAACAGCACGAGCCGCCTCAATAAATTCTTTTTTCTTATAAGAAAGGACTTGTCCACGGGCAATACGCGCCATACCCAACCAGTTAATTAAACCAATGGCGATAAAGAGAAAGAGCAAGCCCCCCATCTCTTTGTTCATATTGATAAAAACAAGCCCAATTCCTTCTCCACTACCTTGCCTTGCTATTGCTTTAAAGTATGTTTGAAGCAAAATAACCACGACCAAAAATGGGAAAGCATATAGAAAATCGACAACACGCATCATGATATTATCCAAACGCCCCCCCATATATCCTGAAATCATGCCATAAATTATTCCGACCAGTAAACTAACAGCAGAGCCAACAAGAGCAACGGTTAAGGAAATTCGTGCGCCATAAATTGTTCTGCTTAAAATATCGCGTCCTAAATGGTCAGCCGCTAAAGGATAAACATCGCTAATACGCGCATAGTTCTCTGCGCCTTCAGGGAGCAAAAAAAGCATCCATTCGGGAACAGCGTTATTCGCCAATAAATCTTGTTCTGCGTAGTCATAAGGAGCGAAGAAGTCAGCAAAAACCGCTACAAGTATCAGCCCAACGATAAATACTCCACTCAAAACAGCAAGCTTGTTTTTTAACAGACGATGAAAAGCCTCAGAACCCAAACTCCGCTCTTTTCGAGTAATCGTACCTGTTTCTTCTGCAAGATCAACAACAGCCATATTCTATCTCCTGAACTTTTCCAAGTCGGTCAATTTTTAATCAAAGCGAATGCGTGGATCAAGCCAAGCATAGGTGATATCCACCAAAAGGTTTGCAATCACAAGAACGACTGCGTAAATCAGAGTAACCCCTGTGATGATTGGATAATCACGATTTCCAATACTCGCCACAAAATGTTTACCCATCCCATTGATACCAAAAATCATCTCAACAACAAAAGTACCTGTAACTAAACCTGCAAATGCCGGACCAAGAATTGTAATAACAGGAATCATGCTGTTTTTAAGCGCATGTACAACAATCACTGTTCGTTCGCGTAGTCCTTTAGAGCGAGCTGTGCGAATATAGTCTTCATTGATAACCTGCAAAAGACTAGCTCTTGTTAAGCGAGAAATTCCCGCCGCTGATGCGGTACCTAGTGCAAAAACGGGCAGAATCGCATGTTTAAAATAATCAATGTTTAATTGGTCTAAAGAAGGTAAGAACCCCCATAGAAAAGGTGGTTTTGCTCCCCATGTGGCAACGGGAAACCAGCCCAACTTGAGCGCGAATATCCATATCAAGATTGGTGCTAAAACAAGATTAGGAATCGAGAGAAAAACGACAGCCGAGAAAGTACTCGTATAGTCTATCCACGTATTTTGCTTTAAAGCCGCAATAGTTCCGGTAGGAATTCCAATAAATAATGCTAACAGTAAAGACATAAAACCAAGTTGTGCTGAAACGGGCAAAGTTGTTTTGATAATTTCATTAACGCTCTGCCCACGGTAACGTAGAGATAATCCTAAATCGCCGTGAATAAGTCCAATTGAAGAGCCTTCTTCTCCAAGCATTTCATCTCCCACAACATAGGAAAGAAATTGCTTCCACATGGGCCAATCCAAGTGATATTTTGCCTCTAGATTTGCTACTACTTGAGGAGGTAAACTTTTATCTCCTGCGAAATCAAATGGTCCCCCCGGAATGGCTCGCATCAAAACAAAAGTAAAAAAAGTAACTGCCAAAAGAACAGGAATAAATTGCAATATGCGCCGGATGATATAACGAAGCATTTGTTGCCTCTTTTCTAAATCTTCGGGAGGCGGAGATTTCTCCGCCTCCCGAAGTTATTCAAGCTAAAAACTAATTACTAGACAAACTATTGAGCGTCGCGAGCCGCTACATCAATAGTCCAGTTATAGAAATCCTGTGCACCCATGGGCGGGAAATTACGTGTTAGCCATTGGTGAGTAACGTTAACAGTAGTGTAGTGATAAATCGGAGCATAAGCAACCATCTCTTCAGCAAACATCTTCTCAGCTTGTTCGTAAAGTTCTGCACGCTCAGCAGGATCATCAGCTTCACCAGCCGCAACGGTCAATGCATTAAAGTCAGCGTTGTCTGTGCGGACGCGGTTTGCGCCTTCGTCAGAGTTGAAGACTTCGTGAATCCAGTTGTTCTCATCCGGATAATCAGCACACCAACCAAGTCGCCAAATGTGGGGCATTTCTTCAAGGGGCGTAGTGTTTTTAATGGTGTTCAGATAAACTTTCCATTCTTGGTTTTCAACGCGAACTTCAACGCCCAAATTGTCTTTCCACATCTGCTGAATTGCAGCTGCGATCAACGCATGGCCTTCGCTGGTGTTATGCATAAGAGTAACATCAAGCGCATTGAAATCTTCAACGGTCATACCGTTTTCATCCAAATATGCCTGTAAAGAAGCCATAGCGGCATCAGGATCGTAAGCCAAGCCAACTTTTCCGGGTTCCGGAGCACCGAAGATTCCGGGAGGGGCAAAGCTTGTCGCAGGAGTTTGGCCACCTTTGGTGACGTTATCAATCAGACTTTGACGGTCAATAGATTGAGCGAAAGCTGTGCGAACACGAACATCATCAAAGGGAGGCTTGGTGTTGGTGAAACCATAGTAATAAGTACAAGGATAGGGGGCTTCAACATAATCTGCGCTCAAAGCAGGATCAGCCTTTACGCGATCCATTTCAGGAAGCGGGACACCAACAGAATCAAGTTCGCTGTTTTCATAAAGAGCAAAGGCGGTAGATTCTTCTTGAATCATTAAACCTTCAATGCGTTCAATTTGAACAGCGTCTGCATCAACCCAGAGCGGGTTTTTGACAAGATCTAACTCGCCGCCATGAATCCAAGTCTCAAGAGCGTAAGGTCCACTGGTTACAATCAAACCAGCTTCTGTCCATTTCACGTCCCATTCTTCGATTGCCCATTGGGGCATAGCATAAGCGACCCACATACCAGCAATAGCGGGGAAATAACCAGCTTTGCGACCAAGGGTAAATTGGACAGTGGCATCATCGAGAGCGACAACAC
>CAZERH010000088.1:0-7570 GCA_964515535.1 uncultured Anaerolineaceae bacterium | reverse complement strand
AGGCGGAGTAGTTGAAAATCGTGATGGAGAAATTAAGTATATTCCTAATAATGGTACTCCTAACGAAGAAGATGGAGTTAAGTAAATTAACAACATCCCCCATCTAATCCCCCTTCAGGGGAGAACTTATCCCTTCATCTCGCGAAGCATAGGGGAAGGTTAGGAGAGGGGAAGCAAGCCTAAAACACGCGCGAATCCGCTCGTTTCGTCACTAATCCCAAAGATAAAAATCATAGATTAAGAAAAAAATCATTTTGAAATTTAGCGGGTGGTATAATTTCTTTGTTAAATTCTACAACTTATCCTGAAAGCAAAAGGAGTATTAATGAAAATTCATGAGTATCAGTCAAAGCGCATTTTTGCGAAATACGGCGTGCCGATTCCCGATGGGGACGTAGCGAGTTCACCGAAAGAAGCCTATAGAATTGCCAAAGATTTAGGCGGCAAGGTGATTGTGAAATCGCAAGTGTTGGTTGGCGGACGCGGAAAAGCGGGCGGCGTAAAGCTGGCGCAAAATCCTGAAGAAGCTGAAAAATATGCCGGTGATATTTTGGGCATGGACATCAAGGGGCTGACGGTGCGAAAGGTGTTGATTGACGAAGCATCGAATATCAAGAGCGAAATTTATGTAGGTATCACCAATGACCGCGAAAAACGAATGCCGGTGATGATGGTCTCTGCTGAAGGCGGCGTAGAAATTGAAGAAGTTGCCCGCGTTAGCCCTGAAAAAATCATCAAAGTACATATCAATCCGCTCTTAGGATTGCAAGGCTATCAAATTCGCGATATTGCGGCAAGTATTGACTTGCCCCGCAAAAATTGGAAAGAATTTGGCGTTATAGCCAACGGTTTATGGAAAGCCTACACCGCTAGCGATGCAACATTGGCTGAAATCAACCCCATGATTATCACCGAAGAAGAAACCTTATTAGCTGTGGATGGCAAAATGCTGGTTGACGATAGCGCACTTTTCCGCCAAAAAGAAATTGCAGAAATGCGCGATTTGGACACCGAAGCCGAATCTGAATCCATTGCCCGAGAACATGATTTAGCCTATATCCAACTGGATGGCGAAATCGGCTGTATGGTTAATGGGGCTGGCTTGGCAATGACCACAATGGATATTGTGACGCTCTTTGGTGGCACTGCCGCGAATTTCTTAGATATTGGCGGTGGCGCAAATGCCGAAAAAGTGGGCGCGGCATTCCGCATCATTCTCGCCGACCCGAACGTGAAAGCCGTCCTAATTAATATCTTCGGCGGAATCACACGCGGCGACGAAGTTGCCAAAGGTATTTTAGAAGCAATCGAAGAGGTAAAACCTAAAGTTCCGATGGTGGTTCGCTTGGTTGGCACAAATGCCGAAGAAGGGCGCGCATTGCTCGCAGATGCCGATATGATTACCGCAGAAACGCTCGCTGAAGCCGCTAAAAAAGCCGTTGCAGTTGCGAAGGAGGCTTAACGATGAGTATCTTAGTAAATAAAGACACAAAATTGATTGTACAAGGAATTACGGGCAATGAAGGAAATTTCCACGCTACCCAAATGGCTGAATACGGGACGAATATCGTCGCGGGCGTGACCCCCGGCAAGGGTGGCGAGTGGGTACTGGACGGAAAGGTGCCAGTTTTTGATTCCGTCAAATTAGCCGCTGAAGCGACCGGTGCGAACGCCAGCGTGATTTTCGTCCCCGCACGTTTTGCGGCAGACGCAATTTTTGAAGCCGCAGACGCGGGGTTAGATTTAATCGTCTGCATCACCGAAGGTGTACCCGTCAAAGATATGATGCGTGTTCGAGCTTATATTGATCAGCTCGAAACGCGTTTATTGGGACCCAACTGCCCCGGCATTCTCACCCCCGGTGAGGCAAAAATCGGCATTATCCCCGGCAATATCGCTATCCCCGGCAACGTGGGTGCGGTCTCTCGCTCCGGTACGCTCACCTATGAAGTGTTATATGCCCTCAAGCTCAAAGGGATGGGCGCATCCACCTGCGTGGGCATCGGTGGCGACCCCGTAAACGGTACAAATTTCATTGATGTTTTAGAAATGTTTGAAAACGACCCCGCTACCGATAAAATCGTCATGCTTGGCGAAATCGGCGGGACAGATGAAGAGCAAGCGGCAGAATTCATCGCAACCAAAATGACCAAACCGGTCGCGGCGTTCATCGCCGGACAGACTGCCCCTCCCGGCAAACGTATGGGACACGCAGGCGCAATCATTCAATCCGGTTCCGGCAAAGCCTCCGATAAAATCAAGGCTCTGGAAGAAGCCGGTGTACGCGTTGCTAAACATCCGGAAGAATTGCCTGATTTGTTAGGATAGTTTTTAACCAAATAGCTAATAGAAAAATCTCGTTCTCTTTATGGGAACGAGATTTTTCTTTACGAATCTTCACATTTAGAGTGAATTATTCTTTCTCTCGTGATAGAATTACATCTGGTAAAACAAAATAATTAATCCAAAAAATATGATCAACTATCTTCAACATCAAAATGCAAAAGGGACTTTTCCGCACTCGTTCCTTTTATTTCCCTAGGTCGTTAAGCGATTAACCAGAAAAAACTGGTTGGTCGCTTTTTTTATGTTCCACACCACACTACAAGGAGAGATTTTATGTACATCAGCACCAAAAACAAATGGGGGAGCATACTTGTTCTTGCATTGGTTATGACACTGGTCATTTCCACTGTAGCAATCGCGGCACAACCAGCTTTAGCGATACCAACGATTGGCGATGTTGTAATTAACGAGTTTGTCGCCGCTAGCGGCACAGTCCAAACAAGCGAGTGGGTCGAACTTTTCAACACATCAAGCCAGGACCTTGATATCGGCGGTATGTATATTGATGATATTGCTGGTGGAGGGGGTGCTCCTAAATTGATTCCGGTAGGTACAACAATTTCAGCTGGAAGCTACTATATAATGAGTTTCAGCTCCTTCCTGAATAACACTGGCGATGACGTGCGCCTGCTAGGTACGGACGGAAGCACTCTTCACGATACCTACACTTACAGTTCTGCGACAAGCGATATGAGCTGGTGCCGTAAACCGGATGGCGATTCGTGGGCTATTTTGGAATGTGCCCCCACACAAGGCACAACAAATTCACCGCCTTTACCCGCCGGAACATGGACACCCGGCACACTTGAAGTCCATGTTATGAATGTCGGGCAAGGGGAGTCTCAGTTGATTATCAGCCCCACAGGTGAAACACTCTTGATTGATGTGGCTGAGAATTCATGGAACACCAATCAAGGCGCAACTTGGGTCGCCAGCGAAATCCGCCGAATTACAGGCGGTAGTCATGTTAATTACATCATGGCTTCACATTGGCATCTTGATCATATGGGTTATGTCGGTTATGGCGGTATTTGGTCCTTGTTGGAACAACAAGGTATCACCGCGGATAAAATTATCGACCGTGATGGTGCTGTTTGGGTAGATTCAAATAGCGATGGCATCTGTGATCCCGATCTTGAAATTGTTTGGCATAATGCTGGCACAACCTCTGGCACAGGGCGTAACTGGGCTTGCTGGGTAACTGATTCCACTACCGTTGGCGGGCAGATTCGAGAAATCGCTCAGATTAACTCAACCACACAAATCAATCTTGGTGCCAATATTACAACAAAAATCGTGCAAGTGGATGCCAATGGAGTTATGCAATCAGACGGCACCACGCCCGTAGCAGGTGACCACACATCAGAATCGGTGCCACCCTCCGAAAATGATTACTCCATAACGGTCTGGATTAATTGGGGCGATTTCGATTTCGTCTCAGGCGGCGACACAGACGGTGAGTACACTACCAGTTCCTTTGGTTACGCCTATAATGATGTAGAAAGCAATGTCGCGGCACGCATTGATCAAGAAATAGAAGTAATCTGGGTCAATCATCATGGCTCTTCTCATTCGACAAACCAGACTTTTGTAAATACTCTCGATCCAACAGTTGCCATCTATAGTGTGGGGAGCACCAATTCTTATGGGCATCCTGATCAGGGCGTCCTAGATCGCCTTTACACAAATGGTACAAAACAATACTTCACCCAAATGGGCGATCCCGCACGAAACTATTACGATTCGAACATCGTTAATGGCAACGTGGTTGTTCAAGTAACAGACGGAACTCATTACACCGTTGATGGCGATGCTTATGTGGCAACTAGCCCCGGTGCCCCTGTTCTTCCCTCTGTGGGAGATGTCGTTATAAACGAAGTTCTTCCTGCACCAAAGACAATTTTTTCAACCGAGTGGGTCGAACTATATAACACAACCAACAATACCCTGAATATAAGCAATATGTGGATTGACGATATCCTCGGTGGAGGCGGATCGGCTAAACAAATCCCAGCGGATACGTTCCTGCTCCCAGGTGGATACTACGTTATGGATACAAGTAGTTTCTTCAATAATACTGGAGATGATGTTTACCTATTAGGCACAGATGGCACTACAGTCTTTGACTCGCATAGCTATGGACGAGCATCCTATGACCTATCCTTCTGTCGTCAAACAGACGGCGGGGCTTGGGCAACTGTCAAATGTACCGCAACCTACGGATCCAGCAATTAGCTCTATGCAAAGAGGCAGGTGAGTAGCCTGCCTCTTTTATTTTCAGAACCATGCCCTTATTATCCCCTTTATATCAAGCCTTCTTCGAGCACCCCAAAGGACTTTGTGGAGAGCACGATTTGGCTTTGCCGGTTGCAGAAATAAACTCTCTCGAAACGCGCTTGTCCATCATCACGCTGGGAAGTATTCTCAACACCCCGCCCAATACTAAACGCTGGACAGCGTTAATAGAACTGGAGGGCTTCTGGTTACTCAACCCCTCTGATGTTGCTTATAAAACATCGCATCAGGTTGCGCAAACGCTACAGGAGAAGAGTATCCGTGGCTCTCAACATGTAGCGCGTGTTTGGTGGCAAATATGTCGCGGAATTACAGGGCGTTTCGATGGTTCCTTTCGAGCTCTATTAAAAACAAACGATGATGATGCTCTCGTTATCCAGAATTATTTACATCAGAGCCGCACCACATTTCCCGTTTTATCAGCACCTATAACCTCCGCCTATTGGCTGGATTTTATCCACCGCATCGGAAAAATTCAATTGAAAAATTGGGACAAATTGCAAATTACGCTACCTGCCAAAACAAAAAAATCCGCCAGGGAATTTGGATGGAATGGCGATAGACTGCACCCCGCCTTTGCGCTTGCACTACGCGCGTGGACGTCAGCTTGTCACCGTCTTGACGGAGATTCCTGTGGATTTCAACATTGTCCCCGTCACATTGATGATTGACACTCAAAGTCTCGTTCTTTTTGAAAGAACGGGACTTTTTGCTTGACGCATCTTCCATCCTTTGCTACCCTCAACTCAGATTAGCGATTTCACCCTCTCTACCACAGGGCTATAACGAAAAGCCTTTTGGTCTTTCCACTTCAGCAGAATTTCAGGAGAAAAACATGATTGAATGGCTCGGTACATTAAATCCTGTCAAACAGGCACTTGTGGGGACATTATTCACATGGTTCATGACCGCCCTCGGCGCAGGTGCGGTTTTTACCTTCAAGACTATCAACCGCCGCGTCTTAGATACCATGCTCGGATTCGCCGCGGGCGTGATGATTGCGGCTAGTTTTTGGTCATTGCTTGCACCAGCAATTGAGATGAGTGAAGGTGGTACGCTCCCAAGTTGGGTGCCCGCATTGGTCGGATTTATGGCGGGGGGCGTTTTTCTTTGGGGTGTAGATAAAATTTTGCCTCATCTTCACATGGGGTTGCCCGTCAGCGAAGCCGAGGGCATCAAAACCTCATGGGAGCGAAGTGTTCTACTCGTCTTAGCGATTACCCTGCATAATATCCCCGAAGGTCTCGCGGTCGGTGTGGCATTTGGTGCGGTCGGTGCCGAACTCCCCTCCGCTACCATAGCGGGAGCAGTTGCGCTCGCTATCGGCATCGGAATACAAAATTTTCCCGAAGGCGCGGCTGTTGCAATTCCTCTGCGGCGAGAGGGCTTCTCGCGTCTCAAGAGTTTTTGGTATGGGCAACTTTCCGGGGTAGTTGAGCCGATTGCGGGTGTTATCGGTGCCGCGGCAGTTTTGTTGATGCGCCCCATTTTGCCCTACGCCCTCGCTTTTGCCGCCGGAGCAATGATTTATGTTGTGGTCGAGGAGCTAATCCCCGAAGCACAGATGTCGAAGGATACGCATTCGTCTACGATGGGCGCAATGCTTGGTTTTGCAGTGATGATGACTTTGGATGTTGCTCTAGGGTGAACTTTAGATCACGCAAAAACGCAAGGAAAGAAGAAAGAGTGGGCACACCTTTCTTCTTTCTGACTATTTGCTTTAGATAGAAAATTTAGTCTTTTTTGACTCTCCTCATGAAATCTGTATAATGGATTTGTAGGTGAGAGTTTTTTATTAAAAACAGGAGCAAATATGAGAGACAACCCCAACGAATACTCAATTCGCGAATTTCCATATACAACAATTATTATAGGTCTTGGATTTATCGCATTTGGCATTTTTAATTATTCAAAAACCAACAACTGGCAAAATCTCGCACTTCTTTGTGTAATCGGGTTATTTATTCTTCCCTTTTCTACTGTATTAAGGGTGAATGCGCATCGCATAACACGCACAATCAATATCTCCCGTCGTGGGTTATTTCAACGCTATCATCGTGAAGTTCAATTTGGCGAGATTTCTGCCATACAGATTGGCTCCCACTACGGCAGAGATAGTGATAACAATAGAACCGTAACTTATCGAGTTGAAATTATCTTAAAGAATGGCGAGGTTGTTCCGCTAAGAAAAACCTATAGTGGCGGACGCAGAGGCAAAGAAAAAACGGCCCAAGCTCTACGGGAATTTGTCGGTGTTGGCGGTATGTCTTCATCTCTCAGCGGGGCTTTTTCAGCGGCAATAGAGATGGCAAAACAACAAGTAACGCCACAGATGCGAGAGGAGCAAGAATCTATTACGGGCAACCAAGATCAAATCCACGAGCAAAACGGAATCCGTTGGCAATTAAAAACGCTAGGATTTGGCAATATGCCTATCACCCGCTGGCATGCGATTGATTATTTCCTCCCGCCAACACGCTTTCTTTATTTGGCACAAAAAAGAGAAGGACAAATCGAACTCCCCGCCGTTGGCTTTCTTGATTCGGTACACGATAAACTCTTTTCGCAATCACTAAAAGTTTATAATTTTGAAGAAAAAGATGCCCCAAACGCGGCGCATGGCATACAGCCCAAATTAGACACCCAATTGAACCAGCTTTTTCTCGCTCACGCTAGTGATGAAGTTTTAGCCAATCATATTCTCAACTCACGCACAAAAATTCTCCTATTCGATTGGGCTAAGCAACATCCAGCAAGCAAAGATTCGTCAGAACAAATGGCGATACTTTTTAGCCCCACCGGATTATATTTAACCATGCCCGGCTATATAAATTCCGAGTATCTTGACGAATTAACAGAATTTGGGTCAGAACTCTTTTTGGCGCAAACATAAAAAACGCAAAAAACACTACTTCCTTCTCGAAGCCTG
>CAZERH010000087.1:0-7630 GCA_964515535.1 uncultured Anaerolineaceae bacterium | reverse complement strand
TTTATTCGTTTAAAAATCTTTCCAGCGCGCCTTTGCTAATTCGATACGCGTTGCCGAGTTTTTTCGCTTTTAAATCGCCAGCGGTGATTGCCGCCATTACATCTTCTTGTGAAACTTTTAGTATTCCGGCAACATCAGCGGGAGTCATCACGTTGGGCATTCCGCCACTTGCCGCGGCGGGAGCGGCTTGTTGAGCCGGTTTTTGCATACCGCCGGAAGTAGCGTTTTGCATCAAATTGCCGATGCCCATCCCTGCGCCGATACCAGCGGTAAGACCTGCGCCGCCGCCCTCGTTTTGAGCCGCATCGCGCATTGCATCCGCGGCTTGGAGTTGAGTATAAGTTGCCATATCTAACATGCCCATATCGCGCAATTCTTGCGCCGACTTGGAGGAGGGTTTCAAACTACCGATATAAAAAGATTTCAGCGTTAAGCCGAGTGCGGCAAAATCGGGAGTGGCTTTGGCACGAACGCCTGCCCCAATTTCTTCGGTGAGACCGATCATCTCTAGTACATTGCTTTTAGCACCGGTTTCGCCGAGGAGGTCTGCAAATTTCGAGAGTAACATATTGCGTAGACGGTCGTCAATTTCATCCATCATATAAGAGCCGTCTGTGCCGACAACTTGAGTAACAAATTGTTGCGGGTCATCGACTTCGATGGAGTAGGTGCCAAATCCTTGTAAAAGTGCCACGCCCAAACCAACGCCCGGGTTGCGTACAATAATCGGTTGCGGCGTGCCCCATTTCAAGTCGGTAAATTCTTTCATTGAGACAAAATAGACCTCCGCCGTAAATGGGGTGCGGTCGTTAAAGGCTTTTCCGAGTAAGTTGGTGAGCATGGGGACATTCGCGGTCGCGATGGTATGTCGCCCCGGACCAAATTTGTCTAGTGCTTGTCCATCACGGAAGAAAACTGCGTTTTGCGATTCGCGCACAATTACTTGCGAGCCAACTCGATAATCACCAAATCCCTGCTCGGGGAAGCGGTGCACAATTTCATTTTTCATTGCATTGGGATATTCAATAACATCAAAAATTCGAGCCATTTTTTTCTCCTTTTTATAAGCGACAATAACGCCCTTATTATAGCGTATTTTTCCCTGCTTATTTTTGGCAATTTTCGCGGGATTAACTGCTCATTTGCTTGCCTGTTCCACCATGCTGAATCATCAAAACTTCCGCCATAATGCTGATGGCGATTTCTTCCGGCGTTTCTGCTTCGATTTCCAGACCGATGGGGGAGTGGACGCGTTTGAGCTGGTCGTCTTTTGCGCCTCGCGCGCGTGCCAACTTGCTTGCTTCTAACCAGCGTTTTCTCGACCCAATCACGCCGATATAACCGGCTTGGCTTTTCAGTAAATCGGGCAATGCGAGCGCGTCCACATCTGCGCCGCGCGTTGCCATAACAATATAGGTTTGCGGGTTAATTTGAACCTTTTCGGTAATTTCGTCCATTTTGATGGCTAAATACTCATCTCCGCCGGGGATATGTTCCGGTGTACAAAATTCGGCGTTGTCTTCCACAATCACAACGCGAAAATCGATCCATTTGGCAAGGTGTGTAACTGCCTTGCCCACATGCCCCGCACCAATCAACAAGAGAGTGGGTTTTGGCAAAATTGCTTCTACATAAATCTCTACTGTTCCACCGCAAATACCTGCATCGCCTTTGGAGGGGTTGTCCATTTTATATGTGAGATAGCGCGCTTCGCCATCTTGCATGGAGGCTAAAGCCTCAGCATGAACGCGTCTCTCCAATTCTCCTCCGCCGACTGAGCCGAGGGTTTTGCCATTTGCGTAGACGAGCATTTTGCTCGTTCCCCCTCGCGGGGTGGAACCGTGACTGCGGACAATGGTCGCGAGTGCCGCGACCTGACCCTTTTCTTCTATTTCTACGAGTGCTTGATAAATTGTTTTCATAGGGTAATTTTATCTTATATCCGAATTATGGAATCCTTAAACGATTTTTACTTCTGCATTGGTTTCGCTTTTGATTACGTTGGCAAAAGTTTGTAGGTTGGATAACTGAAAAGCACTGCTTCCATTTTCCGGACTTCCTAAAACAACCAGCATGGCGTTGATTTCTAGTGCGGCTTTGATTATTTCTGCGCGCACATTGCCTTTGCGGCAGAGGGTGCTGGTTTTGATTCCCTTTTGGCTGGCGCGTTCTTTGGCGACTAGGAGTAGAAAATTACCTAGTTGGGCTAATTCGTTTTCTACATCTACCATGATGGGGGCGGCGGTTTTGTCCAGAAATCGGGTGTCTATGATATAGAGAAAAGCCAAATCATCGCCGCGTTCTTTGGCGAGGGCTATCGCGGCGTTTTGCGCGTTTAAACTGGCTTCACCGCCGCGTGTAGCACATAAAATTATGCCCATAAAAATTCTCCGTTAATAATGAATCAATAACCAAATAGACGCGATAATGAGCGTCGCGATTGTGACTGGAATGCCATCTCGCATGAAGCGTTTGAAGCTAAGACGATAGCCGGTTTGCGCCAATAAGCCGACCGCAACGATGCCGGAGGCTGATCCGATATAGGTCGCGTTGCCGCCTAAATCGGCACCTGAGATGAGAGACCAGTAAATGGCTTTGCTGATTTCTGCCCCCGGTAGAATGGATGTGAGATAATCGGCGACCGGTAGGGCGGCAACGGTGAAGGGGATATTGGCTACTATGCCGGAGGCGATGCCTGAAATCCACAATGTGAGGAGTGAGGCACGATGTATACTATCGCCCGCAAGTACGGCTACGCGCGTCGCGAGCCAGTGGATTATGCCGGTTGCGTCCATTGCTCCCACAACGATAAAAAGTCCAATGAAGAAGAGCAGAGTTGTCCAATCTACTTGGCGCAAGATGTGATTTATATCGGGACGCACCCAAGCAATGAGAAAAGCCGCCCCGCTGATTGCGACAACGCCGACCGGCATCTGATTGAAATAATCTGCCATAAAAAAGCCGACTAGGGTTAAGGTTGCGATGATGAGAGCTTTGTTGAGAGTGGCGCGATTGGTAATTTGCGATTCTCTTTCCATTTGCTCAATTAGAGCGGGGGAGACTTTTTCTTCTGTTTTGGAAAAATCTTTGCGATAGAAAACCCAAGTGATTCCGATGAGTGCAATCATGCAGAGAATGGAAAGGGGTGCCATATTGGCGAAATACTCCCCAAAACTAAGATGAATATGTGAGCCGACTATGGTGCTGGGCGGGTCGCCGATGATGGTGATTGCGCCGCCGATATTGGAAGCTAAAACTTCGGGGATGACGAGGGCGAAGGGATGTAGCCCGATGGCTAACGCGATTTGGATTGAGAGTGGGGCGATGACTAGAATAGCGGTGACGTTATTAAGGAAGGCGGAGGCAAATCCTGTTAATGTGATGAGCGCGACAGCGATAACCCAAGTGTTGCCCTGCGCTTTTTCGTAGATGCGGAAAGAGAGCCATTTGAAGATTCTGGTTTCTGCCAAAATTGCCATGAAAATCATCATCCCCATGATGAGGGCGATGACGTTCCAATCTATGACCGCCATTGCTTCGTCAAATGGGAGGAGGCGTAGCGCGGGGTTATAGGTTCCCCAAATATAGGTCACCAAAAATACGCCGACTGCGCCGAGAAGTGCGGCGGCTGTTTCGTGGAGCAGATGAAAGGAGATGGTGACGAATACAAAGAGAAAGATGCTTGCTGAGACGAGGGCGGCAATCCCGATCTCTCCGTTTGTAGATAGGACGGCTTGGTTTAGCATGGGGGGGAGACCTTCTTCTAAAATTTTAACATGAGTTACGCGAATTTTTCAAACTTATATTCTTCAATCTCTGTACCTTCATAGCCACAAACACCCGCGCGTGGAGAATTGGAGAGAGGCAAGAATCCTTCGTCCCATTCTTTGCTTGCTTTGCCGCGTTTGTCATATGTTTTTTTGACAGGAAAAGCAATAACCGGGAAGACTTGTCTTCTTTGGCATTTTCACTCCTTCTAAATTCAGAATGTGACATTTTATGTCGCATTTTATGAATAAGGCGAGATAAATCTCGCGCTACTGTCATGGTTTCGCCAATCCAGATGTGCAATATCATGCTCGAATAGCATTGCATCTCTTCAGATGCGATGCACATCTAGCTTTAAATTGAGATGAAGGTTTTGTGCACGGATTACACAGCACAACGATTTTTATCTGTGTACAAAAAAAAGGTTATTATATTGCGAAATAACCCTATTCTAGCAACTCAATAATCCTTTCCGCCAACTTGACCAAGACCTTATCTTGTTCACTCTCACTCATCGCAACCAAAGGTTTTGCTGGATCATTTATTGCCTGAAATTTGCCCAATTCCGTTTTTGCAATAATACTTTGGCTAATGATTACGGGTAAAATTTTTGTGCCGCCTTCTTTCGCAGATTTTAGAAAAGAGGGTAATTCTTCATTCTTTATAAAGTCAGAAGCAAAAAATGGCGTGCTGATTAACAAAATAGCGATATCGGTTTCGGCGAGAGCGATTTTGATTTCCTCGTGCCACAAATCACCGGCTTGGATGCGGGTATCGTCCCATAAATCAAAATCGATTTCAAGATGACTTAAGGCTTTTAGGTGCATTTGTACTTTTTCTAACCAACCTTTGTCTTTATGGGAATAGCTGATAAAAACTTTTCCTCGTTTCATGGTTTCTTTACTCCTTAAAGCTTTAGTGTCTACACCATAAATCAAATTTCGCACGTTGACCATTTCATAACTGTTGCCGCACTGTACTTTGTCCTGCCCTTCTTTGAGGTGCCCTTTTAGGTTGCTATAATCATAAAAATAAGGTTCGAGAGAGACTTTGCATTTTGTACAATTGCATGGAATTATTTTTTTTACGTCTATTTTCTTATATTTGGCATTAATTCTATCTATTTTTTCGCGAATAATGACCATGAAATTATGCTGATTTTTCCCCGCTATCCGAATTTTGATTTGACGCGCATCATAGCTTTCAATAATTTCAGCGGCTGTTTTGTCTCGGACGAGAACAACGCCATGTTTCCAAACCCAATTATGATTGGCGATATAGTGGTTTATTTGAACGGTGAATTGAGAAAGTATTCCTTTGGGCATGAAGAAGTCATAATGATATAGCATCATTAGATTATCTTCTTCTCTCCAATTATATTTGGGCGTGCGAGCAGGTAAATGTTCAGGGACGATATACTCGTTACTATTGTCAATTTGATATATCAAGGAGAACCTTTTCATTAATTCTAAGAGTTCATCGTGTAAGAAATTAAATTCTTTGGACGACCAAATTTCATTCGCGTTTTCTTTTGAAAAACGACCTTTTTGTTCACTGAGTAAAGGTGAATCTAAAATTAGGTAAATGGCGTTTGTTGCCCAATTCGGTTTTAAGAATATCCTGTTTTTGAGAATCGGATCGTTTTGAAAATGGAGAAAAACGCCAATATCGTGAAAGTATTGGCTTAAAATCAATTGGCCTTTCTGGTCTTCAATGCTGTTTTCTTTACAAATCTTCAAATAATCGGAGATGAAAATAGTATTTCGTGAATCTTTTTCGAGGGTTTCGCGAATGGCTTTCCAATTTGCCGGGACAGGCTCCCCTATATGGGGCAACTTGGCTACCTGATGTTGAATTTCTCCTACGAGTTTGCGTAGGCGCGTTTTATTGCTTTCGGCTAAATCTACATCACACACATCTACGATATTATACTGAGCTTTTCTTTTCGAGATATCTAAGTTGAATTTATGCTGATCCTTTTCGTTCAGTACAATCAAAATCGGGCTATTCTCTCCGAAAGTTTTGGCAAAATATAGCCAATAATCTACCCCTTTATCCCTCCCATTCTCATTGTGGGTTTCTTTATCTGTGACCAAGATATACAGAGAGCGTTTTGTGAGAAAAAAACGATGTGTGGCTTTATAAATTTCTTGCCCTCCAAAATCCCATAAATTCAGGCAAAATTCATCGCTTTCTTTTCTCTTATCTTTAGTTAACATTGCCACTTTTTCTTTTGACAAAGGAAAACAATATCTTAAAACATCTATTCCTTGTGTTCGCTCTTCTTCAGAGGGAAGCGCGTTGTTTTCATCTATAATTTTCCGCACCAGCGATGTTTTTCCAGCTTTGACATTCCCTAAAACGAGTATTTTTGCTTCAAAGAGATATTCTTTGCCATGTTCTGCCATGCCACTAAGATAGGTGGCAATGGCATCATTTCCCTGAGAGACAATTTCGGGGAGAGGAACTTCAATTGGGTTTTCATTAACATCAATATAAGGAATTTTGATTTTACCTATTATTAGTTCGTCTCGACGCGAAGGGTCACTGTGCTTTTGTTGGATTTCATATAGTTTTTTTAGGGGAGATAAATCTTTAATTTGATTGTCGTAAAGGTTAAGTCTCAATAATTGCGTAAGGTCTTTTAGTGGCGAAATGTCGTTGATTTCATTTCCGTCAAGATTGAGTGTTTCTAGTTGAGTGAGATTCGCTAAAGGCGATACATCTTTGAAATTCCCTTGGTTAATTCTAATATTGAGAGAAGTTAATTGTGTGAGATTTGCTAATGGTGAGATATTGTGAATACTGTTCTCTTCGAGGTCAAGCGTATCTAATTGTGTAAGGTTTTCCAGTGCTTTGATGTTTCTAATGAAATTTTTCTTAAGCTCAAGTTTTTGTAGTTGTTTGAGATTTGCTAAAGGTGAAATATCCCTAATTTTATTGTTTGAGGTATCAAGAGTTTTCAATTGTGTCAAATTTTTAATAGGTGATATATCATCTATTTTGTTGCTTCTGATATCAAGTGTTGTTAATTGAGTGAGGTTTTTGATAGATGATATACCATCTATCTCGTTCTTTTCAAGATAAAGTGAAGTTAATCGGCTGAGATTTTTCAGAGCGTCTATGTTATCTATTTGGTTATAAGAAATATCAAGCGAAATCAACTGTGTAAGGTTTCTTAGGTTTTCTATGTCGTCAATACTGTTATTGCTGAGGGTAAGGCTATTTAAATTTATGAGTTTTTCAAGTGCGCCAATATCTTGAACGGAAGCATTTGCGATATTCAGTGTCTCTAACTTCTCAAGATATTTGATCGGCGCGATATCGGTGATTTCTTCCCCGTGCAGGTATAGTGAAGTTAATTGAGTAAGTATTGATAGGGGTGTAAGATCACACTCCTCCCAGGCGTTTTCCGCCCGTCTGTCAATAAAGAAACTGGATAGTTGAGGGAGCATTGCGAGAAGTATGATTGCTTCTGTCAATATCTCATTTTTGATATCGCCTAATGCACATCCGGTAACCTCGCCGTTTTCATTTTTAGTGTAACTTGAGATGTTTGACCATGGTGAGATTATTTCGTGTTCATAGAATGTACAATCTAGCAACTTTTCCAATTCTCGGATTATCTCCATATCATTTCTTTTTGGGGCGAGATGGTGTTTTACTAATTTATCCAAGATAACTTGTCGAGCTTCAGCAATGGGGTCTTTGTCCGAATTATCTAATTGCTCAAAATAGGCTGTAATTGCTTCTTTGCCCCTTTTTATATATTTGATGGGCGGATTTTTTATGGGATTTTCGTAAAGGCTAAGTCCTCTATCATCCTCTTGTTTTTTGTGAATCTCACCGTCAAAGTGAATAA
>CAZERH010000086.1:0-7631 GCA_964515535.1 uncultured Anaerolineaceae bacterium | reverse complement strand
GTCCCGCCACCCGCGTCGAGGAGACGACACTCAGGACTAGGGTCAAGTTCGCGTAGCATAGATTCTGTCGCCGCGGCAGGGATAACTTTTTCATAAAAGGGGGCTAAGAAATCAAAATGGTCAAAAGGCATATTTCTTCCTGTCTACTGGTTTATTGGTCATCTACCCCACTGTAATAAAATCTTTAATACGGTCATAAGTCGCCGAACCAATGCCGCTGACGTTCGTAATTTCGTCAATACGTTGAAAATCTCCGTTTTCTTGACGATAATCAATAATTTTTTGTGCGGTGGAAGGACCAATTCCCGGCAAAGTATCTAACTCATCAAGCGAGGCTGTGTTGATATTGATTCGACCGGTATTTTCACCGCCCGTATCACCATAAGAGCGAGTGCCAATATCGATTTTTTCGCCGTCTTTGAGCAGTGCTACGAGATTTATATCTTCTTTATCCGCAATGGGGAGAAAACCACCCGCCGCGTCAATGGCATCGACAATGCGGCTCCCTTCCGGCAAATCATAAACCCCCGGCATAACCACTGCGCCGGTAATATACACAGAAACGGGAATATGCGTGGGCGGCGGACGAAGTTCTACCGGCACACCGCTAGGTTGACGCGTGGTGTTCCAAATTGCCGCCGCGAGAAACAATCCAATGAGGATTCCCAGAATGGTGTTGGTGAAGGTTTTCATAACGGGCTAAGTATATCAGTTTTCGAGGAGCGTATACTCAAAAAAAGTGGTGACGATCTGACAGATTCGGTACTCGCGTTCTTTTCACGCAAAATCCTGTTTTATTTTGCGCCCTTCGGCAACCAACGAGTAGATACAGCCCCCAAGCCCGTAAAAATTGCGGTGATGACAAAAAGAGTCGGGTAGGAAATCGTGTTAAGCAATGCGCCTGCCGCCAAAGGCAAAAAGGCGATTGGCAAAGAGAGCAAGGCGTTAATTCCGGCGTAAGTGCCGCGTTGGGCATCGGGGGCGAGTTCGAGGAGCATGGTTTGGAATCCCACACGTCTGCCGTTGAAGGTTGTGCCCGCTAAAAAGAAAACAGGGAGCAGGGCTTTCCAGCCCCATTGGCTGAGAAAAATAGCTATAAGCGGCGTGATGGTAGAGACTAAGGCACAATAAAAGAGCATGGTTCTGCTATCATATTTGTCTACAAGACGCGCCCATAGGAAATTGGAGAGAAATCCACCGCCCACTTGTGCGACTAAATACCACCCCGTTGCCGCGGCGAGAGGTGCGCCGACATCCGTTTTGGCAAAAACGACATAGAAGGGTAATGCCATGAGGGAGAAGCCTGTGAGCAGTTCAGTGATGACCAAGGGTTTCAAGTGCTGAGACGCGCGCGTTACTTCTGTCCAATAGATCGACCAAGCTAGGGGACGCGCGTCCTCATCTACATCCGAATCCGGTTCGCGAATCACCCAAAATCCTAGAGAGGCGATGGCGAGAAGGATTGCGGCTAATCCGAATAAAATGGCGTAGTTATTGGGGTAGTCCACTTTCTCCAAAATACGCTGAGCGAGCAATGCGGAGGCGATAGAAAGAGGTCCGGCAAGAGCTTCTCTGCCCCCAAAGAACGCGCCACGTCGAGAAATGGGAATGACTTTGCCGACAATATCGGTGAAAGGGATATTGCCCAGCCCGCCCCCTGCGTAATATATCGCCATTAAAACAAGTAGCGACCACGCGAGAAGCTGTGAATGTTCTGCGCCAATAAGATATACGAGCAGGGCAAGAACCGCCCAACTGGTTACACGCAAGTAAATCGCCGCCATTAAATAGGGCATTTTACGTTTTTTGGGAGCTAACCAGCGAGCAACAAAAATTTGCGGAAGGGTACTGGCAACAGTGAGGAGAGTGGCTAATCCGCCTACCCAAACTGTAGAGCCGGTAAGTTCTACGATGAAAGCCGAGATGACGGTGGTTGGGCGTGTGAGGGAATTGGCAAGTGAGAGGAATGCGCCGTGCCAAATGCCTCCGGCGAAATTTCGTTTGTCGTTGTTCATTTTTTCTCCAAGATAAAAGGTTGGAGGATTGTACGACCGCGAAGATGATTTCACAAGTTGACGAGTGACATCATAATTTTGATTTTAATAATAAACTTAGTGAGCATCTAAAAGCGGTGCTGGCTAAAATTGACTGATTTAAAATTTCATCCACTCTAGCCGCCGTCCTCGGCGGCGTGTTTATGAGAAACCTGCGCCGCACTCTCCGAGTATGCTTCGCGAAGGACAGCACAGGGAGCTATGGATGGAAAAAGTCATCAGTCAAAATTTACCACTACCCAATTTTTTTACATAAAATGCTCTTTGGCAAGTTTCCCCTAGATTACTCTAAGAATTCCCTACCCAACAAAATAAGTTTATGGTATATTGGGTTTGACCCTGCTACGCAGGTGATGTTGCAAAAAAGTTTTGTACCAACACTCAAGAAAAGGTCTTGATTTCGTTGAAATTACGCGATAGGCTAGAGCCAAGGCGGAAGTTCTGCGTTAGAGACATCCTGTGAAAACAGGTTCAAAACATGGCAACACACGGCATTGGCGGGGTTATCCTTTGCGGGGACCAAAAATTGAATAACGGAGAACCAGCGGCTGGGTCCCGAAAGGGATTACGAGGTGAAGGTTCCGTCCCGCGAGGGACGCGCTAATCCTGTGTAAACAGGAGAAAATCGGATAGATCAGCGGATGCCTTTGAGCTTTATCACAAGCTCCCTTCTCCCTTCCAAAGAAAGTCTTTTCTGAAAAACGTATGACAACATGCGTTACAAGGAAAACACAGTGGTACAGGATATTTTTTCCTGTTTATAAATATCACGGAAGGGCTACTTTTTTTAAAATTCTCATTAACCGAAGGTATGCCTATGGGCATACCTTTTTATTTTTAGTCACCTCGACAGTTTACAACAGCGACCTTCAAATCTCATGCAAGGACACGAAGCAGACGAATTCATCTTATCCGATTAACGTCTGTACATGCAACAACTTGCACGGTCTGGAAAGAATCTATCCAATTTATTTATAGGAGAAAAAAATGGATACAAAAAAATTACTCGAACGTATTGAAAAAGATAACGTCAAATTTATTTCCCTACAATTTACGGATGTTAGCGGCACGGTGAAATCAGTCGATATGCCTGTACGCAATTTCCCGGATGCGGCAGAGGATGGCGTTTGGTTTGACGGCTCTTCAGTGGCGGGATTTGCGCGCATCCAAGAGAGCGACATGCGCCTGATTGTGGATAAAGAAACCTACGCGATTTTACCGTGGTCGCCCGAAGAACGGCGAAGGGCGCGCGTTTTCTGTGACGTATATACACCCGATGGCGAACCTTTTGCAGGTGATCCGCGTGGCACGCTCAAACGGATGCTGGCAAAAATTACCAAACGCGGCTGGACGCTGAATATCGGTGCAGAGCCTGAATTTTTTCTTTTCAAACGCGCAAATGGTTCCGGGGTTCATCCCGTGCCACACGATGTGGGCGGATATTTTGATTTTTCAGCCAACGATGAAGCGGTGCGCGTGCGTACCGAGTTGATGGAAGCTCTCGATGAAATGGGCTTGGATATTGAAGTCGGACATCACGAGGTAGCATTGGGTCAGCACGAAATTGATTTTCGTTATGGTGACGCTTTACGCATTGCCGATAATATCTTGACGCTGAAATACACCGTAAAAGCGATTGCGGCGCAAAACGGCTTGGTTGCTTCTTTCATGCCAAAACCGATTTTCGGTGAAAACGGCTCGGGAATGCACTGCCACCAATCACTTTTTGACAAGAATGGAGAAAATCTCTTCTTTGACGACAGCGATAAGTTCAAACTTTCAAAATTAGCCTATCATTTTATGGCAGGACAATTGAAACACGCGCGAGCGTTGACCGCGGTGGTCGCTCCAACAATCAACTCATATAAACGCTTGGTTCCCGGCTATGAAGCCCCCGTCTATATCGGATGGGCGCAAACAAACCGCTCGGCATTGATTCGCATCCCGCGCCATATCGAAGGGCGCGACAAAGCTGTTCGGGCAGAATTACGTTTCCCCGACCCTTCATCAAACCCATATTTGGCATTTGCCGCCATGCTCGGTGCCGCGCTGGATGGGATTGATAACGAGATAGCTATTCCTAACGCGATGAATAATGTGAATATCTATCATCTCACCCCCAAAGAACGAGAAGAGAAGGGGATTAAATCGTTACCCGGTTCGCTCGCCGAAGCGATGCGCGAATTGGAAAGTGATAAAGTCATCAAAGATGCTTTGGGACCAACAACTTATACAGCTTTCTCTCGCGCAAAATGGGCTGAGATCGAAGAGCATCGCCTGAATGTTTCCGATTGGGAGGTAGAACGATATTTGGAAACGGCGTAGTTGTTAGTTATTAGTTGAAAATCCCTCTGAGATTGTGGAAATCTCGGAGGGATTTTTGGCTTATTTCTTATTATTTTTCTTTTTACCTTTCTTCTTATGCCCTACAACCTTCTTAAAATTTTCCATTGCCCTAATCATATTGATTTGCTCGGCATACTTATCTAAATTCGGATCTTCGGGATAACCCTGTTCCCACATTTCATACCAAGAAATCGCCCCTTCCGGCTTACCGTCTTTTATCAAAAATGAAATTTGGACGGAACATAACGCCCCGAACTCGGTGACATGCAATTTCTTTTTGGAAGACATCTTCTGTATAAACTCTTTTGCCCTCTCCAAATCGCCCGCGTTAATTGCTTTTCTTGTAGCAGTAAGCTGACCGAAAAAATAATCGGGGAAATCATTAGCAATGCGCTCTATAAGTCCCTCAGCTTCTTCAACTTTATCCTGCATATAAAAAGCACCTGCTAAATTATTCAACAGAGAAGGGTTATCGGGGTATTTCTTTAAGGCTTGACGTAAAAACCGCTCGGCTTCTTCACCATCTCCACCATGCAAGGCATCTATTCCTTGCTCTAATAAACGCACCACTTTCGGAGTAAAGGGAATATCTTCCTCCTCCGGACCATAATAGATTTCATAATTCATCATCATCAATTCTTGTCTTTCCCCGTTAATCCATAATTCTACAGTTTCGTTGGCAGTAAAAATACCATATCTCGTAAGAATTTGAGATGCTTCGATGCGTGCGCTATCTGTACCTGACTTTCCAAGAGCAAAAGTTTTCAAGGAATCAAGCAGTTTTGGATGCCCGGACATATCGGCAAACTCTAAAGCCAGTTTCTTCGCATTTACATCGCCCCAATTTAAAGCAACCGGCACAAAACGAAGAATTTCAGGTCTTTTATCTACAAGTTCTGCTATTCTTTTCTGAAGAATATCCTCATTGTCTTTTTTTGCTGAAATCTTTCCGGTAAGGGAGAGTATATCTTTAAAAATTTTTTGAGAAAGCCACATATCCACCGTATAAACCTGAGGACAATCACAATTGGTGTCAGGCAACTTCAATGCGTCTAAATTCGCTTGGGCAAGCGAAAAATACGGAGCAATCTTCAAAGCTTTCTTCCAGTGCTTACGAGCAGACCGAACATCTCCTATATTATAAAATGCAACAGCTATCCAATGAAAAATGGCATATTCTAACAAATTACTTTCTTTGGCTTTTTCCGCTTCACTATATATTGCCAAAACACCTTCGTCATCACGAATAAAAGCAAGAGCCTCTATCTTTTTTGTCCATAAATCAGAGGCGTCATCCTTTGAAGCAATCAAACGATCTGCATAAAAACGGGCTTTTTCCTCGTCTCCCTTTATATACATAAAACGTGCAAGGTTAGAAAGAGCATGGACATTATTTTCTTCTATTTCAAGCGTCTTCAAAGAAAATTCAATAGCCCCTTCCAAATCCCCCTCCAACCAAGCCACTTGGCTCAAATTATTATAAGTCGGCGTGAAATTCGGACGCTCTTTTAACAGTCGCTTTGCAAGCCTTTTACATTGCCGATACTCGCCCATCCCCATAAAAACTTGCAAAAGCTCATGTTGGGCGGCAAATTCCAGCCCGTTATCCAAATTAAGATCGAGTTGTTCTAAAATACTACCCAATTCCATTTCAAGCATGGCTAGTGCTTCTTTGGCATCTTCTGTACGCTTGTGGTGTTTCCATTTTTTCAAAAATTCGCTAA
The DNA here is from genome assembly GCA_964515535.1 of uncultured Anaerolineaceae bacterium. GTDB lineage: Bacteria > Chloroflexota > Anaerolineae > Anaerolineales > Villigracilaceae > Desulfolinea. The sequence goes on along the minus strand of CAZERH010000086.1, from coordinate 1,507 downwards.
AAGTTTCATAAGCCAAAGCCAATTTTCCCTCTGTCATATATGCCCCAGCTAAACCAAACTTAATATCTGCTCTATTGGGCATAATTTTATGCAACCGATACATAGTATGCAAATAGCCATGCGTATCACCCAAATCAAGATGGGCATTTGCCTTCATCCCCAAAACATCAGCCTGCCGAGGGTAGCGTTCATTAAGGTCGCCAAGAAGTTCTAGAGCCTCTTCCGGTTGCCCTTCTGATAGTAAATCGTCCGCTTCCTCTAGCCCTTCTCGTAAACGTCTTGGTAAATTAACCGCTTTTCTACTCATTTAATCTCCTTTCAATTTTTTCGGATAGGATACAGCACCGCGCGTGATTTTCACTTGTGCGCCCTCTAAAAACATCATCCTAAAGTCAACTTTCTTTTGCCCTTTCCATCATCTTGCAGAAGGTACAATCCCCTTTTGCGGAGGTGGGCTGTCCGCAGGTGGGACAGAGATGCAGTTCGGGCACAATCTCGGTGGTGGGTTCGGCAAAGAGTCCCTTCTTTTTGGCGGCGAGAAATTTGGTGAAGAAATGCTGTTTTGCGCCGGGATGTTTGTTCTCTAATTCGTTGAGCAATTCTTTGTATTGAGTTGAAGTAGAGCCAATTGCGAAGGGACACTCATCGTAAATATATTCAATGCCGCGCAAGAGGGTGTATGCCGCCATATCCCGCTCATAGAAGCGGAAGAGGGGTTTTACTTTACGCGCCAAGCCATTTCTGGCGGGCAAGACCGGATGTTGACGAATCAGATAATCGCCATTCCATTGGAGGGTGTTCGAGAAGAGAGTAGCGGCTTCATCATCGAGATTGTGTCCGGTAGCGAGGACGTCGTAGCCGAAATCGCGAGCGATGCGATTCATCTCGTGGCGTTTGATAAGACCACAAGAGGAGCAGGGTTTATCACGTCCACGCCGAGTATTGCGGGCGAGGCTGGGGAGGTCTGTCTCGTAATCGGATGCTAAATTGACAACACGCAAGTTCAAATCACGTTCGTTCGTGAATTTCTCGGTCAGTCGTTGCGATTCGGCTGAGTAGCGAATCCCCTCGTCAATGCCGAGCGCAATGTACAATCCATCCGCCTGATAACCGAGAAGATTAAGCATATCCCAGAGAGCGAGAGAATCCTTCCCGCCCGAAACCGCGACTAAAATCTTCTCGTCAGGAGTGAACATTTTATATTTCTCGATGAATTTCTGCATCTGCTCGGGGAGCCACTGGAGAAAATCATCTTTGCACAAGCCCATGTGGTGCTGGCGCATGTTGATAACGGCTTTGCCGCCGCATTTTTTACATTTCATTGGTCGGGTGGTCTCTTGGTCAAATAGTCGGGTAGTCTTTCGGTCGGGTGGTCGGTTATCCGCCGGAGATGACGGAAACGAGCTTGATGGTCTCACCGCTTTTTAGGATGGTGTCTTCGGTGATGAGATTGCCATCACGCGTGCAGATAACGGATTCGGGGAGGATCTTCAGTTTTTTGAGCGCG
>CAZERH010000085.1:0-7719 GCA_964515535.1 uncultured Anaerolineaceae bacterium | reverse complement strand
CACCTCCGCTGTGCCTAAACGGTATCCACTCACCTTAAGCACGTCATCCATCCGCCCGATAATCCAGATATATCCATCTTTATCTTTCCGCGCGGAATCGCCGGTTTGGTACATATTTCCGAATTTTCCCCAGTATTGCTCTACATAGCGGTCATCATCGCCGTAGATAGTGCGTAACGTGCTGGGCCACGGCTTCTTGAGAACCAAATAGCCCTCTTCGCCCGCAGGGACGGGATTACCGTCATCGTCTACCACATCCGCTTCATGACCGAAGAAGGGTTTTGTGCCGGAGCCAGGTTTCAGCGGCGTGATGGGAAGAGGCGTAATCACAAATCCGCCCGTTTCGGTTTGCCACCAAGTATCCATAATCGGACATTTACTGTTGCCAATCACCTCGTAATACCATTTCCACGCTTCGGGATTGATTGGCTCGCCGACACTGCCCAAAAGACGGAGGGAAGATAAATCATATCGCTGGGGCCACGCGTCCCCAAAGCGCATCAAGCCACGGATCGCGGTCGGTGCGGTGTAGAGGATGGTAATCCCGTATTTTTCCACCATTTTCCACCAACGGTTGGGATAGGGGTGAGTCGGCGCGCCCTCGTACATGAAGGATGTCGCCCCCGCAATTAGCGGCGAGTAGACGATATAACTATGTCCCGTAATCCAACCGGGATCTGCCGCACACCACCAGCGATCATCATCCTTAATATCAAAAACAGATTTCAGCGTGGTATGCGTATAAACTTGATAGCCACCGTGCGTATGTACAATACCCTTCGGTTTTCCCGTTGTGCCGGATGTGTAGAGAATAAAGAGCAAATCTTCGGCATCCATTTGTTCGGTTTCGCATTTTGGGCTGGCAATGGGGAGTTTGAGCAAATCGTGATACCAAAAATCTCGCCCTTGCTCCATATATACATCCTGACCGGTGCGCTTGACCACAATACAATGCTCAATAGTCGCCTGCCGTGCCATTGCTTCATCAGAAATATCTTTGAGCTTGATGATATTACCTCGCAACCAAGCTCCATCGGCGGTGATCAGCACGCGGCTTTTGGCATCGCCAATCCGAGAAGCGAGAGCCTCCACGCTAAATCCGCCATAGACCACGCTATGCGCCGCTCCGATTTTGGCACAAGCCAGCATCGCAAAAACCTGCTCCGGCACGCGCGGCATATAAATCGTGACAATATCTCCCTTTTGCACCCCCATACTCTTAAGGATATTCGCCATCTTGCTCACTTCACGGTTTAAAGCATGATAAGAGAAAGTGCGCGTATCGCCGGGTTCGCCCTCCCAAATTAGGGCGAGTTTATTTCGATTTGAATTTGTCAAATGGCGGTCAATCGCGTTATGCACGACATTCGTTTTGCCCCCCACAAACCATTTATAAAAAGGCGCATTGCTATCATCCAGCACCTTATCCCATTTTTTATACCACTCCAATTCACCCGCCCGCTCCGCCCAAAAACCTTCTGGGGCTTCGATAAATCGCTGATACCACGCGTCATAATCCTGCACATTGGCATTTTTAACGACTTCATCAGACGGAAAGTAAACTTCGCCTTCAAACTTTTCTTTATCAGACATACAAACCTCCTAAGGCATGAATTAAAAGATATTCTTTTGTACAAAAAAACAGGGGACGCTTAACGCGTTGCTCCATTATCCAGGAAAAAACCCGATAAAGAAGAGAAAGTTTTGGATGGATTGAGATAAGCGTGCCAGCTTTTAGCAGAGTACGGCTTCGGGAACATTTTTCGTCTCCCGAATATTTTTCTCTCCGCTTCATGCGTGCCTTTGGGCTTGCTACCGTTAAATCAACTTCTTAGGACTCTCGCCCAGACAGGCGTGCGTCTCACCAGCCTCCGACAAGCATTTTATCTGTTGAAGGACAGATGCTCATCCATTTGGTGCAATGCACCCTCTTCTCTTGCCAAAAGCGAAAATCCTAACGATAAATAAACTCTATATTGCAAGGAAAGAATGTCAAAAATGTTCTATAATCTTTCTATACTTTCTACTCTTTTGGAGCAATCCCATGATTTTCAAGAAAAAGCAAATTTTAGAAATAGGAGCAATTTTTGTTTTATTGATTGTTTATTTTGTCATTTTTATTCTCAGTTTTGATAAAATTGGCGTAATCGGGATGATGTTTGCCATATTTCCGATTATTGTGGCGGCTTCAATTTACGGTCGTCTTTGGGGAGGCGGGGTTGCTACGGCTACTTTCTTTATAAGTTTGGTTTTTATATACAAAATGACGGGAAACGTAGAGATAAAAGATCCCGCCATTGCTTTAGTTTCGATGTTTTTGATTTCGGTGGGTATCTTTGTCGGTTGGACAGCGGATAAAGAAAAGCAAGTTCAAATAGAATTGAAGGGGCGCAAAATAATTGAAGATAAACTTACCCAAACAGAGCTATGGTATCGCAATATCTTTAACGGTGTCAACGATGCTGTTTTAGTAGAAACGATAAAAGGGGAAGTCTTAGACGTTAATACGCGCGCTTGTGAAATTTTTGGGTGGACGCGAGAAGAATTTTTAACGAAAACAACCAAAGATATGGTGCCTCCTGAGTTTGAGGCATTACTCCCTGACGAACGAGAAAAAATCATTTTATTTGACGAATCTTTTGAAACGGTGAATATCCGCGCCAACGGGGAGTATTTTCCTGTTTTTGTCTCGGGACGCGTTCAAATAGTGGGTGAAGAAAAAAGATTAGTTGTTGTTGTCCGAGATATTACCGAGCAAAAAATAAACCAAAATGAAATCAAAAGACATCATCAATTTCTTTCTCATATTATCGAATCGCTCACCCAACCTTTTTATGTCGTTAATGTAGATGATTATTCTATTGCCATTGCCAATTCCGCGGCGCGCGGCAGTAGTGCTTTAGAAAGAGCAACAACATGTTACGCATTAACACATCAAATAGATACGCCTTGTAGCGGTGATGAACATCCTTGTCCTATTAAAGAAGTGGTAGAAAACAGGTCTGTGGTTCGTACAGAGCATATCCACTATGACGAAGAAGGCGAAAAAACGTACTTTGAAGTTTATGGCTACCCTATTTTTAATTCTCGGGGCAATGTTAGCCAAATGATTGAGTATTTTGTTGATATTACCGAAAGAAAAAAGGCGATGGCAACGCTTCAAAAAGCAAAAGACGTTGCTGAAACCGCGGCAAAAACAAAAGCAGATTTTCTCGCCAATATGAGCCACGAGATTCGTACCCCTCTAAATGCAATCTACGGGATGACCAACTTGATGCTCGATACCCCCCTCAATGCCGAGCAAGAAGATTTTATCAAAACGATTCAAGGCGGAAGCGACACCTTGCTTAAGGTGATTAACGATATTTTAGATTTCTCAAAAATCGAAGCCGGAAAAATGGAGTTAGAGAAACATCCCTTTAGTTTGCGTGTCTGTGTGGAAGATTCTATTTCTCTTCTCTCGGAAAAAGCAACCCTCAAAAACCTTAAGGTGACTTGCACCATTGAAGACGGCACCCCGCCTGTCATTCTCGGCGATATAACGCGCCTCCGCCAAATACTAGTCAATTTGGTGAACAACGCGATCAAGTTCACAGACAAGGGCGAAATCATGATTGGAATCCGATCGCGCTTGGCAGAAAACAATCTGCATGAATTGCGTTTCAGCGTTCGAGATACGGGAATCGGAATCCCGAAAGATAAGATGGGGAGACTTTTTGAGAGTTTTAGTCAGGTGGATTCTTCAACAACGCGCAAATATGGCGGTTCCGGGCTGGGATTGGTCATTAGCCGCGAGCTTGCAGAAAAAATGGGTGGAAAAATGTGGGTTGAAAGCGAAGACGGGCAAGGCTCAACTTTCTTTTTCACCATTTTGGTTGAATCTGCAAAAGAACTCAAATCGCAACGTAGCTCCGAGATAGATTTTGAATTAGGCAAAAAACACCCGTTACGCATTTTGCTGGTTGAAGATAATCTCATTAACCAAAAAGTTGCCTCGAAACTCCTTGAACGCTTAAGTTATAAAGCGGATATCGCCGAAACCGGCATTATGGCACTTGAAGCTCTTGAGAACCAGACTTACGATGTCGTTTTTATGGATATTCAAATGCCGGAAATGGACGGTAATGAAGCAACCAAGCAGATTCGCGAGAAATTCCCCCAAGAAAGGCAACCTTATATTATCGCCATGACCGCCCATGCCCTAAAAGGTGATCGTGAAAAATATATTGCGCGTGGGATGAGCGATTATATTAGCAAACCTATCCGTGTAGAAAACCTTATTAAAGTTTTAGAAAAAGCAAAGCCGCTTTCTTAACCTTTGCATGGTAAACTCATCCTAACCTTCAACCTTAAACTAAAAAAAACTATGGAAAAAAACTTTCGCTCCGGCTTTGTCGCCGTTATCGGACGACCCAACGTAGGCAAATCGACCCTCATTAACGCCCTTCTCGGTCAAAAAATAGCCGCTGTTTCACATCGTCCGCAAACTACACGCCGTGCACAACTTGGAATCCTGACCACCGACACGGTGCAAATTATTTTTGTTGACACGCCCGGCTTACATAAACCGCATCATAAACTTGGCAAAGCCCTCAATTTAAACGCAGAAGAAGCCCTTGATGGGGTAGATTTGATTCTCTGGCTGGTAGATGCTTCCGTTAACCCAACGGAGGAAGATAAGATGATAGCCTCCCTATTATTGGGAATTTCGCATCGTCCGCCCATTTTGCTTGCTACCAATAAAATAGACCGGTTAACCGCGGCTGAAACAGAATCCCGCCAAAACGCGTACCGAGACATTTTCCCCGAGGTTGAGCTAATTCTGCCCCTCTCCGCGACGCGCGGCGATGGACGCGATGCGTTACTCGAAAGAATTATCGAAAATCTTGAAGAACGCCCTCCCGATTTTCCCACCGACCAAGTTACCGATTTCTACGAACGTGAAATCGCCGCAGAATTGATTCGTGAAGCCTGCCTCATCTTTCTGCGCCACGAAGTTCCGCACAGTATCGCTATTCGTGTAGATGAATTTACCGAACGCGGAGATAAGGGAGCCTATATTGCGGCAACTATTTTTGTTGAACGCGATTCGCAAAAAGGGATTGTAATTGGTGCGGGCGGGAAAACACTTAAGAAAATCGGTTCTGCCGCTCGCAAAGAGATCGAGGCAATGAGCGGACGCAAAGTTTTTCTGAATTTACGCGTAAAAATTCTTAAAGATTGGCGAAATAATGAGAGTTATTTGCGGCGTTTCGGATATAACCCGCCTAAAGAACGAAAGAATTAAAATTGGGGTAGTAGAACTGCAACGCATTTCAAAAAATGCGTTGCGGTTTGGAAAAATTGTGACGGCAACACAGACTCTTATTTTGAAAAATTATCTATTTTTTGGCTTTTCCCATCCCGAACCATGCACCTACGCGTGGATTAGGTGCGATGAAAAATTCGTGAATGAAAATGGGTCCCAGCACGCCCGCTATATAAGCTAAAATAATTGTTAAATCGCTCTGCCCGATATAGGGATTAAGTTTATTATTGACCATTTCTTGAATGGGGACATGGAAGACGAGAATGCTGAGTGTCAAATTCCCAACATAAGAAAGTGTGCGCGTTAATCCGCGTGAGTACTGCTCAATTTGTTTGGAGAGGGAGAGCGTGAAGATAATTCCGGCAATGGCTTCGATGGTGTTGAGTATAAGCGATGAATAGAGGCGGATATTAAAATCTACGGGGATATCGAGGGTGAACACCATGCTAAAGAGAATCACTGCTGAAGAGAAAAAAGTGATTTTCGAAGCGAAAAACGATTCAGGGAGGGTGCGGTACATTTCTCGGGCAAGGATGAAGAAGAAACCGGCAAGCAAGATCAAATCCACGTTTATGGGCGCACCGTATAAGGTTAGAGATTTGCCGAGTATCACCACTTCTAGGGGCCAAGTGTAGGGCAGAGGCAAAGTGCCAATCCACAAGGTGATGAGGAGAATAATCCAACGAATCCAATTTTTTTGGATGGGTTTTGTAAATTTATAAAAGAAATAGGCGTAGAGATTGACGAGGAAGAGAAGCGGGAGAAACCAAAGTTGCACCCAGTTGAGATAGGGTCCCGTTAGATAGAGGGATTTGAGCAAGCGACCACCGGCTGTGGCAAAGCTCATTTTGCCAAAAAAAACCGAGATACCGTAAATGAGCAGAAGTGAAAAAATGAGGGGTTTGATTAAGCCATCGAAACGTTTTTTTACGAGAGTTTTGAAATCGCGATCGGGGTTGAAGAAAATGCCCGATAAAAAGAAAAATAAGGGCATATGGAAAGCGTAGATAAAACGATGCAACATGGGATGATAGGCACTTAAATCATTATGACCCAGCACAACGAGTAAAATGCCGATTCCCTTGGCGATGTCTATATATTGGATTCTTTTTGACATATTTTTTAGTTCAGATAATTTGTGGAATGACGTAAAGATTATAAAGCAAATAACTAGAATTTTCTTGCTAATAACCTTGTGAGGGGCTTTTCAAAATACTTATTAACGAGCATTGAAAATATAAATAACAGTAAAAAATAAGCGTAAAATATACTCTTCGTTTCTATGTTTAGCAAAGGCTGAAGATACTTCATATACATATAAAAGAAGGGAAGTTGGAGAACATAAATCGGATAACTTAAATCACCTAAATAAGCAAAGAAGGGGTGTTGCAACCATTTTGGCGTTCTTATTTTCTCTGCTAAAGATGAAAAAAGAATTAAAGCAAGAAAAAGCGGTGCGTATAATCCCGCCGAGATGGGCAGAGTGAACCCTAAAACATTGCTTACCCATACACTATTATTGAGAAGTCCTATCGTGATGATGATAGATAAAAAAAGCCCGATTTTAATGAAAAGAGGAGAGAATTTGCGCGTTTTGATAGATAAGAAATAATATGCCCCCGCAACACCCAAAAGAAAAGATGCCAAATGAACCGGAGGAAAATAAAAAATTAAATCATGTGAAACAGACGGGTAAGGTTTATAAAATTTCGGTGTATTGAGAAGATTCGTTGATACCGTTAAAGAGAATGCCCAAAAGATGAGTGCGTATACAACTAATTTCCCCGTTTTCGGTTTGATGCTTTTTATCACGAGCAAAATAAAAGGGAAAATTACATATAAAGACATCAGCGCAGAGATATACCACGCTTGCCCATTAATCATATTTGGCGCAGGCGGAAACCATGCTTGAAGAAAAAACAAACTGAAAATAAACGCTCGTTTACTAAGTGGAACAGTTTGCAGTAGCGTTGCGATGAATAATGCTAAAAAATAAACGGGGGCAATTCTATAAAGGCGCGCTTTGAAATAATCCCAAAAAACGACTTTCTTTTCTATGTAGCCGAGTGTTAAAACATAGCCGGATAACACAAAAAAGAAAATAACAGTCCCGACAAAGAAAACAGAATTCGCCAACTCGGTACTTCTGCCGTAATGAAAAAACACTAAAAAAAATGAGGCGATAAAGCGATAAATGGGAAAGCTGTGAATGCGCATTTTTCTTCCTTGTTGTATTTGACCGAACCCAAATTTTACCATTGCTCTCGAAGAAAAAAACAGCCCCTAAAAAATTGCGTACATTTTTAGGGGCTGTCTCTTATCAAATTGTCTCTGTTTCATCCGGCGGGGTATAAAATTGCCGATGATATAGTTCGGCGTATAAACCACCTTGCGCCAGCAACTCGGCATGT
>CAZERH010000084.1:2151-8074 GCA_964515535.1 uncultured Anaerolineaceae bacterium | reverse complement strand
CGCGCCATCCCGTTTTGGAAGAAATAATCCACGCCATCGAGACGGGCTTGGATTTGGTCAATATCGAGGAGCGGCTGGCTGACCCACTGGCGGATGAGACGCTTGCCCATCGGCGAGACGCTTTGGTCGAGGGTGCCGAGTAGCGAGCCATCGCTTTTGCCGCGCAGGGTTTCGGTGAGTTCGAGATTGCGGCGGGTGGCGGCATCGAGGGTCATAAACTCGCTCAGGCTGTAGACGCGCAGATTTTTGAGCAGGCTGAGGGCGTTTGGCTCGGTTTCTTTGATATATTGCAAAATTGCGCCCGCGGCACGAATGGCGAGACGGCGATTTTTTAGCCCGAAGCCATCGAGGGTGCTGGCTTCAAAATGCTGTTGGAGGGTTTCTGTGCAACGTCCGCTCTCGAATTTCCAGGCAGGGAGGGCGGTGAGGTGGCTGTTGAGTTCGTTGTTTAGGTCGAGATCATCGGGATAGACGACTTCGGCGGCGTGCAGACGGGTTAGCTCGGCGCGGATGGGGTTGAAATCTGCCGCGTCAATTTCGGTGACGGCAAACTCGCCGGTGGTGATGTCGGCGTAGGCAATTCCCGCTTTTTGCTCGTGGACAACGAGTGCGGCGAGGTAATTATTGGCGTGGCTTTGGAGCAAGCCTGGCTCTACGATTGTCCCCGGCGTGACAACGCGCACAACGCGGCGCGGAAAAAGTCCCTTTGCCGGTTTTTCTCCGATCTGCTCGCAAATGGCGACGTGGTAGCCTTTTTCGATCAGGCGAGAGAGATAATTCTCAACGGCGTGATAGGGGATGCCCGCGAGGGGCGTTTTTTCGCCGTTCCCGATACCGCGCGCGGTGAGAACGATGTCTAATTCGCGGGCGGTCGTGACTGCATCTTCGCCGAAGGTTTCGTAAAAATCGCCCAAACGGAAGAAGAGGATTGCATCGGGGTATTGGGCTTTGATATCAAGGTATTGTTGTCGGACGGGGGTGTTTTGTTTTTTGGTCATGGGGATAAGTCTAGCATGGTTTTATTCATGAAATTGTCCGGGGAAGCACGAAGTTTTTCCCGATGGAGTTTGATAGCGGAGCTTATGGAGTATTGTACCATTTTCCCCTTTGTACTATACTTTCGGCGCATAAAAAAAAGTTGTTTTGTGTGCTTTCGCGTTAGGAGAAGAGCAAATAATTTGAAAACGAAGTAATTTTCTCAAAAAAATGTTGACCGAAGGCACGCAAATTAAGGTCACGTGCTGTTGCGCGTAGTGGTATCCATCTGAAAAAGAAGAAATTTATGAATAGATTATTACGAGCAGGCATCGATGCGGCGCAAGCCGGTCGAACAGAGGAAGCAATTAAGATGCTTTCGCGCGTGATTCAAAAGGAGCCGCGCTCTGCGGAGGCTTGGTTTTGGTTGGGGATGGCGATGCCGGAAGAGGAGCGGAAGATTGATTGTTTTCGGCGTGCGATGAAGTTTGATCCCGATTATTATGAAGCGCGAGAGCAGTTGGAGAAGTTGGGTTATTTGAAACCTGCGGCTCCTAAAAAAGATGTTGTTCCTGCTTTTTCTTTTGATGAGCCGGAGGAAGAAGTCTCTCTTGTTTTTGATGAGAAGCCTTCGGATGAAAAAGGCGAGTCGGTTTTTTCTTTTGAGGAGCCGGAAGAAGCGATGCCCGTTTTTTCTTTTGAGGAGACCGAGGAAGAATCTGTGCCCGCTTTTTCTTTTGAAGAGCCGGAAGAAGCCCTCCCTGTTTTTGGGCAGGATTTACCGAACGCGCCTACTTTTGATGAAACGCCACAGCTCCCTGCCTCTACCCCTGTTTCTACATCTCCTTTTTCGGAATCGGCGGACGGCGGTGCTTTTCAGAATTATTACGAAGAAGAGTTAGACGGAAAAGAGTCTTCGTCCACAGTAGAGGGGCTTGATTTTATGACCGAAGTGGATAATGATGATGGCGGCGGTGATGAAGATTTGGGGGACGAGACGCCGGAAAAACCCACGGGAAAGGGGCGAAAAATCGCCTTGATAGTTTTGGGCGTTCTGGCTTTCTTCGCGGTTGCCGGAGTGATTGCCATTTTTGCGGCGCAACCGACTATGATGAGTGATGTTATCTCTGCAATTATCCCCCCGACCTCAACGCCTACCCCCTCGCCGACCGCTACGCCAACGACTATCCCTACGCCGACTCCTTTGCCTTTTTCTGCCTTAGAGAGAGGAGCATACGCGCCTGTTTTTGAACCAGCCGAATGTAGCTTTGATACTCCTGCGGGGCAGAAAGTGCATTGTGGATTTGTGATTGTCCCCGAAAATCGCTATGGGGATGTGACGAAAACAATCCGCTTGGCGGTGGCGATTTATCGCGGGAAAGATTATGCGGCTCCGCCCATTATCTATTTACAGGGGGGACCCGGACAGCCAACTGTTGAGTTGATGAGTGAAGCTTTTGACCGCTCAATTTCCTCTTATGTTGGGAAGCAAGATTTTATTCTGCTCGATCAACGCGGGATAGGGCTTTCTGAACCCAATTTGGATTGTCCGAAATTAGATGAAGTTTACGAAGATGATTTTTCAAATAAAATTCCTGACGATGAAAAAGAAGAACGTTATTTAGCCGCGTTTGGTAATTGTAGAGATAGATTAACCGAAGATGGAATTAACTTATCTTCTTATAATACGATGGAAAACGCGGCAGACGTGAAGGATGTTATTGTAGCTTTGGGATACGAGAGAGCAACACTTTTTGGCGTTTCTTACGGAACGCGTTTGGCACAAGTTGTGATGCGCGAAAATCCCGAGGTGGTCTATTCCGCTGTTCTTGATTCTGTTCTGCCCATCGAGGCTAAAGTCTATAATGAAAGTTCGACTGTTGCGCAAGTATCTTTAGATACGCTTTTTGAGGGTTGTGCGGCAGATAGAGATTGCCAGAGAGCTTATCCTGCGCTTGAAGGAGATTTGCGCGAAGTTGTTAATCAACTTGAGAAGCAACCTCTGAAAACAAATATCTTTGGTTACGATGAAAATGATTATAGTCATAGCGTAGATGGCGTTGACTTTATGAGCGCGATATTATGGGGGATGCGTGATCCTAATTTGCAGGATATTATTCCGCAGGCAATTGGACGCGCGAAATCAGGAGAAATAAATGTGCTTAGTTTTATTTTGTCTCTCCCGATGGATGCGGTGAATGATATTAACCTCGGGACTTATCTTTCTATTAATTGTCGTGAGCAGGTTTATGCCTCTACACCAAAAGAAGTTGGTGAAGACCTAGCATCCTATCCGGATACTGAAGCGGTAGGGTTGTCTTGGGTTTATGGTGATCCTAACTTTATTTTTAGTCTCTGTGATACTTGGCGGGTGGAAGGAATTAGACCCGGCGAAAACGATGCTGTATTCGGTGATATACCAACGCTTGTCATGGCGGGAGAATATGATTCGACCACGCCCCCGTTTTGGGCGGAGAAAGTAGCCGGAAATTTGAGCAACGCAACTTATGTAGAATTTCTCGCACAGGGACACGGCGTTGCTTTTAGCCAAGATTCTGCCTGTCCGCAAAAAATTCTAAAAAGCTTTTTTGCCAACCCTGAGACAATCCCCGATACTTCTTGTGTCGCAGAGATGCCGCCTCCGGAGTTCGCTACCCCGTATACAGGAGAGACTCCCTTAATTATGATTCCGGTGGTTAATAAAGATGCGGGAGTCATTACAACCGCCCCCGCAAATTGGACTGCCTCGGAAGAAGACCCTGCCGCATTTACAAGAGAAGCATCTTTATGGGATATGACCAGCATCAGCGCGCAGAAAGTAGGGCTTGATTTTGATAGCGTAATGGGAGCCTTGGTAGGAGATTATGATGGCATAGGTTTAGACAGCTACCCTATGCAGGTCGGCGAAGTAGAGGCAAATGACTTAACTTGGAAATTATACAAAACGACACTTATTGCCTTGCCGGTAGATATTGCCTTTGCTCGAGATGGCTATAGTTCTATCATAGTCATTTTCTTGAGCCACGCAGACGAACACGATATTTTATACAAAGAGGTCTTTTTAGAAGTCCTTAACGAGACAAGCCTTATTCCCTCAAACAGGTAATTGATGAACGAGCAAAAAGAAACGGAAAATGAAGAAAAGAAACAGAAAATTTCGCGGCGTGATTTTCTCAAATTAATGATGAGTGCTGGTGGTTTAACTTTTCTCGCGGGCTTGGGCGGATGGAAATATATTATCCAAGCGGAGCGGGAGAAATTAGAACTTGTGGAACTCTCTCTTAGGTTGCCACATCTTGACGCGTCTTTTGACGGATTGAAAATAGCCGTCGTTGGCGATATACACTTTGGCAATTGGATGACCCGCGAACGATTGATCCCTGCTGTAGATTTGATTCTTGAGCAATCCCCAGACCTTATCTTTCACACCGGAGATTTCCTCGCGGGGTATGGATGGACTGCCGAACACAAAATCTATCTTAAAGACCTCACGTTGGAACTAAAGCGGCTCTCAAAAAACATAGTCAACATCGCCGTAATGGGTAATCATGATTATTGGACGAATCCAATAGCCGTGCGAGAATCTCTCCAAGAAGCGAATATCATTGAACTCTCCAATACCTTTTACACCCTCAAACGCGGCACCGCCCAACTCCACATCTGCGGTGTGGATGATATTTGGGAGAAGAAAAACGACCTAAACGCTCTCCTCATGGAACTTCCCGCCGGAGCCCCAGCCATTCTCCTTGCCCACGAACCCGATTTTGCCGACGTCAGCGCATCCACGAACCGTTTTTCCCTCCAAATTTCCGGTCATTCGCACGGCGGGCAAGTCGTCATCCCCGGCTACGGTGCGCCCATTCGCTCTTATATGGGATGGAAATACTACTCAGGTTTATATAAAGTCGGCGAAATGTGGCAATACACAAATCGAGGCATTGGGATGGGACGAATCCCCATCCGCTACAACTGCCGACCGGAAATTACTTTGCTCACCTTAGAAACGGAATGATAAACGTGGCGAGCGCGTTTTGGGCTTGCTTTTTGCAGGTCAACATTTTATAGACGTGACGCGAAGATGAACCATCGCTTTTTCCAACTGTATTTTTGCATATTGTTGGTTCAGCTCGAGAACACTTCCACCGGAAAGGTGTCTCTGTTTTTCTGCAAGCAAAAGCAAATGAGGGTAAGCAAGCCCAAGTTACGTTCGGTGTGCTTTTTGAATCCACAAAAAACATCTGAATTATGGGGAGATTTTCAAATTCTAAATTTTAAGGTGTTATATCCTATTCGCCCCTTGTTTTGACCTTGCAAATATGTTAGAATTTTCGCCTACAGAACCCGTGCATATGCGGGGTGTTTGAAATGCGCTTCCATATCTAGCGTGGAACAAATGTTTTTCGCGTGCGAAAATGAAAAGACTGTTTGTCCAAACTCGAACGCGCTATTTATATTTCACGAGACCAAGTTAATCATATTCTTTGTAAAGGAAAAAGTATGCGTTGCCCATATTGTCAGAATAAAAGATCAAAAGTGATAGATACTTCGCATGATAGCAATGGGAATATCCGGAGACGGCGTGAGTGCCTTAGTTGTAATCAGCGTTTTAGTAGCTACGAGCGCCCCATTTTGGCTACCCCGCGTATTATCAAAAAGGATAAATCACGCGAAGATTTTAACCACGAGAAACTAAGGCGCGGCATTGGTATTTCTTGCGCAAAACGACCTGTTTCAGCCTCAGATATAGAGCGTTTGGTTGGACAGGTGGAAGTTGAGTTGCAAAAGATGGGAAAATTTGAAGTTCAGTCTCGCGTAATAGGCGACAAAGTGATGGAGGGGTTAAGAGAATTAGATGAAATTGCCTACATGCGCTATGCCATCGTTTATTTGAAAATGGATAATTTGCCGACATTGCGCGCGGAGATTGACCGTCTTTTAGAGTAACGCC
>CAZERH010000084.1:0-2051 GCA_964515535.1 uncultured Anaerolineaceae bacterium | reverse complement strand
ATGTGATTGTTTGGGTATAAAAGATATTATTTTAGGAGATATAGCATGTCATCAAAACCTACATTTGTATTGAAAAAAGAAAGAACTTTACCCGCCGAAGCTCCCCGATTTATTGTAAAAAGGGACGGGCGCGAAGTCGAGTTTGATCCATCTCGAATCGAAACAGCGATAACAAAATGCTTTAATAGTATTAGCGAAAGACCGGAAAAACCAGCCAGCGAGTTTACAGATGAGGTCATTAGCATTGTTGCTGTAAAATTCCCTGAGCCTTCTGTGCCTTCTGTGGAACAAGTGCAAGATATTGTAGAAATCGTTTTCCTTGCCGAAGGTGAATATGAAGCCGCGAAACATTATATTCTTTATCGCTTTGAACACGCAAAACAGAGATTAGAGAGACCCGTTCCCGATGAAGTGCGCGAGGCTTTCGCTAAATCGGCTGAGTATTTTCCAACGCAACTTCAGAAATTTCAGTTTTTTGATAAGTACGCAAGATTTAATTATGACTTTGGGCGCAGAGAAACATGGTTAGAAACTGTTGACCGTTCGGTTGATTTTCTGAAAGAAATTTCAGATTCGCGTTTGTCGGAAGAGGTATATGCTCGCATCAAGAGATCGATGCTTGGCATGGAGGCGATGCCCTCCATGAGACTAATCGCCATGGCTGGAGCCGCGGCTCGGCGGAATAATATCGCCATTTATAATTGTTCTTATATTCCGGTGGACAGCATTGATGCCTTTGTGGAGGCATTGATTATTTCAATGAGTGGGTGTGGGGTAGGCTATTCGGTGGAGAGCCTAAATGTTGAGAAACTCCCTCGCATTGAGAGCCAAAACGGTGCGCCAATCGCTGAATTTGTAGTCCCCGATTCGGCGGAGGGGTGGGCAAAAGCACTAAAATTGGGACTAGAGGCTTGGAGTACGGGAAAAGATATAGTATTCGATTATTCTCTTGTGCGTCCGGCAGGCGCACCGCTCATTACAAAAGGCGGGCGGGCTTCAGGACCCGAGCCTTTGAAAAAGATGCTAGATTTTGTGCGCACGCTTCTATTTAGAAGGCAAGGAAGTGTTTTGCGTCCAATTGATGCCCACGACATTATGTGTGCGGTTGGTAGTGCCGCTGTTTCCGGTGGTGTTCGCCGTACAGCCATGATAGCACTTTTTGATTTTGACGATATCGAAATGCAAACTTGTAAAAACGGGGAAAATATAAAAAATAACGAACAACGCTGGAATGCGAATAACTCTGCGGTGTGGCCCGAACGAACATTAACCCAACAAGAAGTGACCAAATTTATGATGGGAATGATAGAGTCCGGCAGAGGTGAGCCGGGGATGTTTAGCCGTTTTTCTGCAAATTACACAAAACCAAAAAGACGAAAACCGGCAAAATTTGGCACGAATCCTTGCGGAGAAGTTTTCTTACGCCCGATGGAATTTTGTAATTTATCTATTGTTGTTGCCAGACCGGAGGATACTTTTGAGACATTAAAAGAGAAGGTAGAGGTGGCAACCATTATCGGGACAATTCAATCTATGGCAACGCACTTCCCCGGCTTACGTCCGGATTGGAAGAAAAATAACGAAGAAGAAAGGCTTTTGGGCGTAGATATTAATGGGCAAATGGACAGTCCTGCCGCGCGCGATTCTGAGATACAGAGAAAACTTAAGCAAATTGTTTTAGATACCAATAAAGAGTACGCAAAAATTTTGGGTCTTAATATCTCCGCCTCAACCACTTGCGTGAAACCCTCTGGGAATTCATCGCAATTATTTAATTGTTCATCGGGTGTTCATGCTCGTTGGTCAAAATACTATATCAGAAACGTTCGCGTGGGTGCATTTACGCCGCTTTATAAAGTGTTACGAGATACTGGCGTTCCGATGGATCCTGAAAATGGTCAATCACGAGAAAATGCTGATACTTGGGTAGTACATTTCCCTGTAAAATCTCCCGACAATGCCATTATGCGAAGCGACCTTTCTGCCATTGAACAATGCGAGTATTGGTTGCAGATAAAAACAAATTGGACGGAGCATAATCCAAGCGTTAC
>CAZERH010000083.1:0-8143 GCA_964515535.1 uncultured Anaerolineaceae bacterium | reverse complement strand
TTGAACCAATTTAAAAATGCCCCAGATGGGAGTTGAACCCATAACCTATCGCTTAGGAGGCGATTGCTCTATCCTATTGAGCTACCAGGGCTAATTACATGATTATAGCATTGCCAAATCTGTCTGCCAAGCAAAAAAAAACAAATTGATGATAAAATCAAGCATCCAAAATTTATTTTTAAAACTTAAATCTTGTATAAATACAAGAAATAGTTATATCAAGGGAAAATCTCGTGGATAAAACCGTAAAATCATCCAAAGAACCGGAAGAGGCTAAAGAGCCTAAAAAACCGAATAAAAAAATCGGGCATTACGAGATCAAATCGGAGTTGGGACGCGGGGGCATGGCAACGGTTTATCTTGGCTACGACAAACGCTTCGAGCGTGAAGTCGCGGTAAAAGTATTACCCGCCGAATTTTTGCACGACCCACAATTTAGCATTCGTTTTCATCGCGAGGCTAAAGTGGTAGCCGCACTGGAGCATCCCGCCATTGTGCCGGTTTACGATGTAGGTGAATCTGATGAAGGCTTACATTATTTCGTCATGCGCTATATGGATGGCGGCTCTCTCGCAGACAAACTCTCTGAAGGCAATATCAGCCTCAAAGAAGTAGCGCGTATTATTAACATCATTGCCCCTGCGCTAGATGATGCCCACGAAAAAAGCATTATTCATCGCGATCTCAAGCCTGCCAATATCCTCTTCGACCGCCACAATCGCCCCTATCTATCCGATTTCGGCATCGCAAAAATTAGCGGCTCACAACAAGATGTAACCGGTAGCGCAATTATCGGTACGCCCGCGTATATGTCGCCCGAACAGGCACAGGGCAAAAAAGTGGATGGCAGAAGTGATATATATGCACTCGGTGCCATCATCTACAGAATGCTCACCGGCACCCGCCCTTATAGTGGCGATACGCCCATGAGCATGGCAATCAAACATATCACCGACCCCACTCCCGATATTCGCAACGACAATCCGGCACTTCCCCTCGCCATGAGTAGCTTCATCTACCGTGCGATGGAAAAAGACCCCGAAGCACGCTTTCAAACCGCGGTAGAACTGGCTGAATCTCTCAACGCCTTAGCCAACGATAAAAGTACCGCGAGCATTAAAACCCTCTCCAGCCATACCAAACCGGGGCTGACGAAGATACACGTAAAAGCCTCTTCCCCATCTCCCAAAAAGAAAAAAATGGGCTGGATTATCGGATTGGTCGCGTTCATAGGATTGGTGGGATTAGGATTTGCGCTCAAAGCTCTTCTTCCCGCCGATGTTGCGGAGCACGCGCCAACCCCAACATCACGCGTGGCTTCAACATTCCCTCCCAATACACTTGCGCCTCTCCCCACCCTTCCCCCGGCGTCTCCCCCTCCCCCAACATCCCCTCTTTCTCCAACAGAGACTAAATCCCCCACTACGCCTCCGGAACCGGAGAATAATCTGCCCGTTATCGGCGGTGCAGATAAAATCGCATTTTTGGCAAATGGTAATATCTGGCTAATGAATGCTGACGGAAGCGATTTAGTAGAATTAAGCACAAATGGTGCATTAAAAACCAATTTGCAGTGGATGCCCGATCACAAAAGTCTAATTTATATAGCTGGCAAATGTATTCAAACAATAGATACAGAAGAAGACCGCATAGATATAGTGACTTGTTTTCAGCAGGCAGAATATCTTGAGGCTATTCAAATTTCTCCGGATGGGAAAAGAATTGCAATTAGCATGAATAGGGAGCTTTTTATATTGCCTTTTGACCTTGAAGAACTGGCAAAAGCTAAAACCCGCTCCGATTTGCAAAATATGGAGGGGGGATGCTTTTACGATGGCGAATCAGTGATAGATGTACGCTGGCATAAAGAAGACGATAATCAAATGGCAATGCTTTTTGTAGGCACTTCCCCGAGTGGAACACGCGCCGATTTGATAAGAACCGTAGATATTGGCAATTGTCAATCTGCGGCTTCGGCTGTGGCTACCGGCACGGCAGTTGCTGAAAGCGAAGAAGATGATGATTATAAACTTTTCTTTATTGACAAATTAGATGAGTTCCCCGCTAATCGTTTTACAATGAAAGGCTACAGTAGCACTACGCCCTATATTGAAGAATTTGATTGGGACGGTGAAAATACTTTCTTGATGAATACCTTTAAGCGCAGTGGTGGGTATGGCTATTTTTACACCTATAACACCCTTTCTCATAAAGCCGAGCAATTAGACCCCGTAGGGGTAAGCACCTGCTGTTATCGTGACGCTCGTTGGAGTCCCGATGGCACGCATTTTATCGTAGCTTATCAAGATGTTGCCCTCGGTGCCAATACAGAAATTCAGATCTACTTCATACGCTTTGGAACTTTAGGAACAGGTGTACATTATGAACCGATTTCCATGCCGGAGGGCTTCTTTAAAAACCTAAAAGAGATGCCGCAATTCGCTCTGAGAGCGGCAGAATAACCCAAAACAAAAGGGAGCGCGTGTTTGGCAGAACACGCGCTCTCTTTTGTTTTAATATGTTGGACAGGGCAAGATTCGTCAAAAACAAAGTTTAAAATCTCAACCAAACGATGCCTTCACCTTCTTTGTCCAACCTCGCAATTTATCTTTCCAAGACACTTTCACCTCTACAATCACCACCTCAGGCGAGGGTGTTTCTAAAATTTTATCGTAGAGATACATAAAAATCTCTCGTCCGGAGGAAATCACTGGGGTTGAAAGAAAAATTCCCAAAATACCAAAAAGCGCGCCACCAATAAAAACGCCCAATAAAACAATCAGAGGCGGCAACTCAAGTGCTTCACCTAAAATTTTTGGAACAACAAGTTGGTTTTCTAAAACTTGAACAAGTGTATACAGGGCAATTACAATTAAGGCAAAAATCCAAGGATCTATCGCAAAGTATTGCGACCCAAAAAGTAACGCCAAAATCACTGCTGGAATAGCCGCCAAAAGGGGACCCAAAGAAGGAATTACCTCCATAAGTCCGGCGAAAATGCCCAAAAATAAGGCTTGCGGCGTGCCAAGAACGACATTCCCTATCCATACTATCACGCCAATAACAAGCATCAACGTCAACTGCGCCCTTAAGAAAGAAGCCCAGATATTACCAAGACGATTAAGTAACGCTATCCATTCCTCCTTATAAGCGGCGGGAAATATATTAGTAAAGCCCTCTTCCAATTTCTCACCTGACAAACTCATATATAGACTAATCATCAACATAAAGAAAAACGCCACGAAGGAAGAAATAATAGGACCAAAAATACTTGCTAGAATTCCCGCCGTCTTTGCCAATCTATCACCAAGTGTGGCTACAGATGCCTCTAAACTAAGTGGATTTGGCGTTTCCATTGTAGCAATTCCCTGCAACATATCTGAAAGCGCACTTAAGCCGG
Organism: uncultured Anaerolineaceae bacterium; assembly: GCA_964515535.1. GTDB lineage: Bacteria > Chloroflexota > Anaerolineae > Anaerolineales > Villigracilaceae > Desulfolinea. Next base: position 4,743 of record CAZERH010000083.1, on the reverse strand, counting down.
GACCAAATAGAGACCCAATAATAGGAATCGCTCCTACCACCTTCGCCATATTGTCTGTCCATAATATAATATTCTCCGCTACTTCCTGAACATCTATAGTCAACGCAAAATTTGCCGCATCAACAAGAGCAGGTATCAAAATAATAGGCAAAGAAATCAAAATCAACAAAACTAAAAGGTATGTCAGAAAAGTGGCGGGACCTTGCTTCAACTTCAATCGTTCTTCAAAAAAAACGACAATTGGTTTCACTAAAAAAGCCGTGATCGCCGCAAAAATAATCAGCGGGATGGCACTGGAGCTTAAAAAAACAAGACCCAATAAAGCAACGAAAAGCCCCGTCCCTACAATATATTTTGTGGTCGGACTCCATTGTGAGTTCATCTCTTGGACAAGAGGAAGCTCTTTTTCTATGAGATTGGAAACCGGTTCACGCGTGTTCTCAACTTGAGAGATGCCCAAAGACACCTCTTCTGCCTCAGGCAGTTGAGGCTTCGGTAGCTCCTCATCTATAGATGGATTCCTGCTAAATAAACGCAAGATGCCAACTAGCACAGAGACAAGCGTACCGATGATTGCACCAAAAGCAAGAGTTGGAAAGTTGTTTTTTTGAGATGACATAGTTTTACCTCAATGGATGAAATATAATAAGTAGAAAGAGCGTATGCGTTCAGGCACGAGCCCCCAGACCTAAGCTTTTTTGCCACCTGAGCAAGAAATCTGCCTGTTCAGCGCAAATTTAAGGTTTGAGAGCTTAGAAGTATTGTCTTTTACCACAAAGTACACCAAGTGTCACAAAGGAGAGAAAAAAGTTTCTCTTCGCGTACTTCGTGGTGAAATAAAAACGAAAAAATATGTCGTTTTCAGTATAGTACATAATTAAGGGCAAAGGCATTGTCCTGTGGCATAGGAAGAGCCAAAGGGATAAGAGGGGCTAAACTTCATCAAAGCGAAAGCACCCCACAAGGTGATCGTTCACCATGCCTACTGCCTGCATAAAAGCGTAGCAAATAGTTGGACCCACAAAGCTAAAGCCGCGTTTTTTCAAATCCTTTGCCATCACATGCGATTCGGGGGAGGTTGTGGGATAATTTTCTTCTAATTCTATTGCATTAACAATTGTTTTCCCTCCTACAAAGCCCCATAAATACTTGCTAAAAGAACCCAACTCTTCCCGTAAACGCAAATAGGCGCGTGCGCTCTTAATCGCCGAGTTGATTTTTTGCCGATTGCGGATAATTCCCGCATTATTCATTAACTCGGCAATTTTTGCATCATCATAATGCGCTATTTTATCAGCGTCAAAATGATCAAAAGCCTGCCAATAATTTTCTCTTTTGCGTAAAATCGTAATCCAACTTAATCCTGCTTGTGCGCCATCAAGAATTAGTTTTGCGAACAAAAGTCGGTCATCGTAAACGGGAACGCCCCATTCTTCATCGTGATAGCGGATATAAAGCGGATCATTGCCCATCCACGTACAACGGTGTAGGTTTTTCTTTTCCATATTCTGCCTTTATTTTCAGACCAAAACCACTTTCATTTCACGCTCTCTCTCCGTTTTTCTAGCAAAAAGATTTTGTTCTTCCACAGAGAAAAAACTCTCCCCGTTTTTTTTTTGCGATTTTCCTAAAACAAGTGTTTTTGCCCCCATCTCTCGACAAGTGGCTAAAATTTGTTCAAGGATATTGCCCTGCCGTACAAAAGTATCTGCCGCAACGCCCACGGTGGCGGCTTTTGCTTGCGCCATTAATAAAACAAATTCACCCATACGGCTTAATTCTTTGGCGATATTCTCTGCACGAACATCGCTTGAAGGCGCAAAAATATCAAGGCTTACAACATATAAAAAGACCAACCGCGCCCTCTCTTTTTCTGCCAAAGAAACCGCGTATTCTATAGTTTTTTCACTTTCAGGACCACCACGAACAGCACAAAGAATTCTCATTTTTTCCAAGCCTTTATTTTCTCAAAAAAATTATCAAGCGGATTTAATTCAGCTACAGGCACGGCTAAATTTTTTGTTTGTGTTTTGCTATACTGGTAAACACGGCTTCCGGCAGGCAATTTGCTCGCTTTTTGTCGAAATTGCGCCCGTGTTAGGTAGCCTGTTAAAATCACGCTCATGCCATAAAACCAGATATTTCCCCACTCGTTAGATGAGATGACATAGGTCTCACCTAATTTTGGACTGTGGACACCAATCCGCGCGTGTGGCATTTTATCTACGTGGATATAAGCGAGCGTGTATAAACTTGCGTTCTGCCAGATGCGTTTGCGCGGCTCTAACGTGATTTGCTCCGAGATGAAATTTCTATCAATATCCTGCCCGCCCAACTCTATCTTGAGCGTTTCATCGCAATCGCTTTTTAAGGATAATTGTCCTAGAGGGTGCCAGTATTTTGGCTTTGCCCAATTCTTTGGCAAGGGGTGAATTAGGTGAAGCTGTTTTCCGGCATCCATCGCTTTCGCCATATCATTCTGAGAAGCGGCGTTTAATCCCGTCAGAAAGGCAAAGATGTAAACATCGCTTTCTTTATGATGACTACCGGCAAATTGATCGGATGGAATTAAAGCTGAGGCACCGGTCAACACGCCCAAATCACGCGCAATTGCTTTAATCTGGCTTCGGCGGGTAATGAAGAAGGATTTTAAGTCACATCTTCGTCCGCCGAGAGAAACGTCATATTTATCCGGGTCTGTAAAGGGTGTTGCGCCCTTCACATCAAAGGGAATTTTTTTCTCACTGAGATAACGCCGAAAGGCTAACTCGACTGCTACACCGCCCACAATTCGCCGCATTCGCTTGATGCTGGAACCGCCCATACGATTGTAGGTATGCGGGAGCGAACGACAAGCGTAGGCAATGCCACCACTACTGAGGTCGGGCGTGTAGGGGATACGTATGAAGTCGGTTTTGGTGAGCATTTAGTTTGGGGAACAAGATATATTGTATAGACAGGTTTATACCTTGTTGCGCGTTAATGTGCAAGTTTTTTTGGTGCAGAGAAACAGATATGGTGGCTACGAGGTGATTTTTATCCCATCCGCCCGGTGATATAGGCTTCGGTCAATTCTTCTTTGGGGTTTGTGAAAAGTTCAGTCGTTTCGCTAAATTCGATGAGTTCACCAAGCCAGAATAATCCCGTAAAATCAGAGACTCGTCCGGCTTGTTGCATATTATGGGTGACAATGATGATGGTGTAATCTTCTTTTAATTCTGCAATTAGGTCTTCGACGTGACCGGTGGCGATTGGGTCAAGCGCAGAAGTGGATTCGTCCATTAGAATTACTTCGGGCTGAACGGCAATGACGCGCGCAATGCAAAGGCGTTGTTGTTGCCCGAGCGAGAGACTCATTGCTCCCTGTTTCAAATCATCTTTGACTTCATCCCAAAGGACAGCTTGACGAAGACTCTGCTCAACGATCTCAGCCAAAGCTGATTTGCCTTCAGCAAGTCCGAGCACGCGCGGTCCGAAGGCAACATTGTCAAAAATGGATTGGGGAAAGGGATTCGGAGTCTGGAAAACCATCCCCACCCGCTGACGCAATTCCACCACATCGGTATCAGGATTGTAGATATTTTGCCCGTGTAGGCGAATTTCGCCCTCCACACGCGTCCCGGAGATGGTATCGTTCATCCGATTTAGGCAACGCAGATAAGTTGATTTTCCGCAACCGGAGGGACCGATAAGGGCGGTGACTTTGTTGAGCATGATGTCCATATTGATATTGGACAAGGCGCGTTTTTCCCCGTAATAAAAATTAAGCTTATCTATTTCAAAAACCGGTTTGATATTTGTCATGGGGTGATTTTACCGTAAAAGAGGCGAGTTGCGTAAAAACTTGAAGCATCTTCGGTTTGGAATATCGGCATAAAGAGGATATAATGAAATTGACACACAAAATATCTATCGATAGGATAAACGTATGACTACAGTAACGGTTTCCCCAAAATATCAAGTTGTTATTCCGAAAAGAGTGCGGCAATCACTTTATATTCAGCCCGGTCAGAAAATGCAAATGCTTGAGTATGGGGGGCATATTGTCATGGTTCCCATACGACCCATTCAGGAGGCAAGAGGGTCGCTTCCTGGAATTGACACAGATCCACAACGTGAAAAAACGGATAGAGAATTATGAACGTTGTTGATTCTTCTGGTTGGTTGGCGTATTTTTCCGATGGCGAAAATGCTTCTTTTTTTGCTCCCGCAATAGAAAACACAACGCATTTGATAGTTCCGGCAATCTGCATTTATGAAGTTTTTAAACGCCTACTGATATTGCGTGATGAGCACATCGCTTTAGTTCATATCGGAGATATGCATCAGGGACAGATTGCCGACCTGACAGCTCCAATAGCTATAGAAGCCGCCAAGCTTTCTGTAGAGTTGAAGATAGCGATGGCAGATAGCATTATTTTAGCAATTGCCCGCGCCAATAATGCCACTCTCTGGACGCAAGATGTTGATTTCAAAGAAATAGACGGGGTAGAGTATGTGGCGAAGTCATAATTTTAATTTTTGCATTAGCATTGGACTAGACTTACTTTTCCCACAGTAGAAGGGGAGATTTTCTGTAGCGAAAACCGGTTTGATATTTGTCATGGAATAATTTTACCTTAAAAAACTCAATGCGATTTAAAATAGTTGTATTACTCATATTGAGTTTTACGTTATAATCTCTCTCGATGAAACGTATCTTTTTCCTCTCGTTTTTTGTCTTTCTTTTAGTCTCTTGTTCAT
>CAZERH010000082.1:0-8226 GCA_964515535.1 uncultured Anaerolineaceae bacterium | reverse complement strand
GCCTTTTGCTGATGGGGCTTTTAGCGACATTATTTAGTTTTGATTTTTGGGTGGCGTGAGAAATTGCGAGTAATTGTTTAAAATCATGGTGGTAGAGATGCATTGCGTCTGCTTTTTCTTCTCCGAAGAATGCTGTTTTTCATTGAAAAGCCCCCGACCAAGTTTCAAAATGTCGCCCCTCTCGTTGATCTTCTTTATAAAAAGTGAGATAAGTCAGCACACTATAGGGAACAAAATGCTTGGTATTAAGTTGGTGACGCGCCAACGCGTTATACGTCCGCCAAGTGCCTGAGTTGAAATACGAGCTGTTTTGGTCTGTAAAAACAGGGTCCAAATCAAGAGGTACCATTTCATAATCGTGAAGATGTCCGTAGACGATATAATTTGCTTTTTTACCTACAAAAGCCTCTTCTTCCAGTGCGTATTTTACGAGTGTATACTCATTGTTTTTCCAAAAACGCTTATATACCCATAGCGTTAAGCCCATATATATTGAAGCCGGAACACTTTTAACCAGTGAAGAAAAAACCTGAAACAGCTTCTGCAATATGGGGAATTTAAAGGGATAGTATTTTTTTTGCAGGACAGAAAAATTTCCGATAGTTTCATTCCAAATTTTTCTTATTTTATTCTGTTCAGAAATCCCCAATTCTTCATTTGTAATTTGACTAATTGCCCAAATAGGTGTAGCTATAATAGGACGGACATTTGATGTATAACGGAGATTTTCGAGAACCCTTTTGGGGATAATATGTTGAAGTTGCCGTTCTAATTCAAAAGGAAAACGAGTAATTACCTCAATCGTAAACATATCACTTAAGGTTGAAGCATTACGTCCTTTTTCTTTATTATAGGTAAAAGGGCTAAAAATATCTCCATGCCGCGCATAAACTTTATATTGGGCTAATAATTCAGCTAATTTCGGGTTTTCGTCTAGCTCATGCGGAAAGGGTCCTGCTTCATTCGCCAAGCCGAAAGTTTCTATAATATCTTGGCGAATTTCATCAAACGCTTCACCGGGCAGATGATAAACCCAGTCATGATTGCCAACCATATAGTAGATATTCACTTTCACAACTATTTTTTCTTTTGCGGTTGGATTCGGTTGCCCGTCCCCAATCGTGGGCGGGAGTAAAATAGCGTTATTTCTGGTGATATTATAAATAGCATCGACCGCGTGACGGTTATTCTCTAATATGCTATGTGTGATTTCTTTTAGCTTTTTAGCAAATTTCGGGTCTGAAACATCTGTCCACGGGCGCGTATAATCATCATCCCCGTATTTTGTGTCTAACCACGCCGCGGTTTGAATGGGGTCGAGAATATCACCCAACCAAAGGATATTGATTTCTCTTAACGGACGATATTTTCCGTTTGCTCGCCACGAGGCGTTATAAGCCAGTTCGGTTAAACGAGCTTCAAATAAACGAAATGCGCTAGATTCAATAGGTTTTATAGAAGTTCCATCCCCCAAGTGAAGGTCACTGATGATGACAAGCATAATGGGTTTATTGCTCCAATCAAAAAGATACCCCCATTATAGCAAATAAAACGCGTGAAAAAACAGCATTTTTGCAAATTTAGCTATCTTTAGTCAATCTCCTCAATTCGCCATTCCTCGTTGCCCAACACCGTTTTCAAGCGTGCCAACATCTCATCGCAAATCCGCGTATTGTAATTCGGGAAATCAATTAGATGCCCCTGATAACCCTCAAAAATCTGCAATGAGAATTTATCTTTTCCTGGAAAAGAAATCAGCACGCCGTGGATGTTTTTGAGGCGTCTTTTATCTCGTTCCATATCCCCGTTAGGTCTTATCGCCACTGTAATTAATCGAGGAGGATATTCAGATTCGTTCTCCTTAAATAAATCTAATTTTGGGATAGATTTACGCACCTCGCGAGCCACTGCATCTTCTGCTACGAGCGCGTTTTGGGCTTGCTCATCGCGTGGGGACTCTGAATCTGTCTCCGGCATCGTGAAGGGGTCAACCTCTGCCATATCGCTAGGATTATCCATTTCGTAAACGATTTCGTCCCAATCATCGGGGAAGGCAGGTGGGGGCGGAGGCATGGTCGCGTAGGTTGCTACGGGTTCGGCGATTTGCGCTTGAGGTGGAGGAGATGGTTTAACGGTATCTTGCTCTTTTTTAGGCATTGCCTGTTTAATGGGAGCCTGTTGGGGCACGCGCGGCTTCGGTTTTTCATCCGATTGGGGCTTTTTAATCTCATCTGCCGAACTGATAATACTAAACTCAGTCGAAATTTCATCCACAAGAATTTTTGGAGGGGTGTTTTCTGCATCTACTTTCCCTGAAATGACAACTATTTTCCCTTCTTCACAAAGTTCTTTATATTTTTGCCAAGTGCGTGGAAAAATGACCAATTCGATGATGCCGTGCATATCATCGAGGGTGACAAAACCCATCGGTTTGCCGCTTTTGGTTTGATAGGGGCGCACGCCCGCGATGATGCCGCCAACGCGAACAGGTTGCTGGTGGCGTGCATCGGGGAGGGTGGTGAAATTATGCGAGGCGATTTTTTTGAAAACTTCTTGATATTTGGAGAGAGGGTGGTCGGAGACGTAGATGCCGATGAGTTCGCGCTCCCAACCGAGTTGAACGCGTTGGTCAATTTCTTTGCCGGGCGGGATGTGGATTTCGTTGCTGATGCCCGTTTCTGCGCCAAACATGCTAAATTGTCCGGCGTTTTTCGCTTTAAAGTGGGAGGTGCTGACCGCGATAAGTTGTTCGATTGCAGAGAGTAGGCTAGATCGGTCGCCAAAATTATCGAGTGCGCCTACTTTTATCATCGATTCGAGGGCGCGTTTGCCGATGGCACTTAAATCTACTTCGTGAACGAATTCGTTGATATCTTTAAATTCTCTGTCACCGCGAGCTTTGATGAGGGTTTTTATGGGACCTTCACCCACGTTTTTGACCGCGCCGAAACCAAAGCGGATGGCAGATTTCCCATCATCATAAATTTCTGAGGTGAAATCCCAGTCACTTTTGTTGACGTTTGGGGGCAGAATTTCTATGCCCATCTTACGCGCGTTGGCTGAGTAATGGGAAACTTTTTCTGTTTTGCCATAAAAGACCGACATGAGCGCGGTCATATATTCGGTGGGATAGTTGGCTTTTAGAAACGCGGTTTGAACGGAGATTGTGCCGTAAGCCGCGGCGTGAGATTTATTGAATCCGTAGCGGGCAAATTCTTCCCAATCATCAAAAATTTGTGTTGCTATTTTTTTTTCTATGCCGTTTTTTACAGCACCATCGATAAATTTTTGTCGATGTCGTACAATTTCTTTGGCTTTCTTTTTAGAAATTGCTTTCCGTAAATTATCAGATTCGGGTCCCGAATAGCCGCCCAATTCGACCGCGGTGCGCATGATTTGCTCTTGGTAAATTGGAATCCCGTAGGTAGATTTGAAAATCGGCTCCATGCTGGGATGCCTGTAGGTGACTTTTTCGCGTCCATTCATCCGCTCAATATAGGAGGGGATAAATTGCATCGGTCCCGGTCTATATAGTGCAACCATAGCGATAACATGGTCGATGGTTTTGGGTTGCATCTTGACCAACCATCCGGTCATGCCGCCGCCTTCAAGTTGGAAGACTCCTGCTGTATTGCCTGAACCGATTAACTCAAAGGCTTTCGGGTCATCGAGGGGGATATTTTCGAGATGATATTTTTTTCCGTAACGTTTTTCGATTTGTTCAATGGTGCGAGCAATCACGGTGAGTGTAGAAAGCCCCAAAAAATCTACCTTGAGCATTCCCATTGCATCAAGAACGCCCATTTCAAATTGGGTGACGGTTTTAATGGGCGTTTTTTCCGAATTGGAGGTTGGGCGATGAATGGGGAGATATTCGGTAATGGCTTTATCGGCGATTACAACACCTGCCGCATGTGTACCGGCGTTGCGAATTACGCCCTCCATGCCCATTGCGGTATCAATTAACTCTTTAATATGAGGGGCGGAGTTGTATATTTTCTTGAAGTCCGGCACATCTTTCAATGTTCCCTTGAGGGTAACGGTAGTGCCTGATACCGCCGGAATTAATTTGGCGATTTTATTCACTTCGTTGAGCGGAATATCCATCACGCGCCCTACATCTCGGACGGCGGCTTTTGCGCCCATTGTGCCGAAGGTGATGATTTGAGCTACTTTTTCATCGCCGTATTTTTCGGCGCAGTAGGACATCATTTCGTGGCGGCGATCGTCGCGGAAATCGAGGTCTATATCGGGCATGGAGATACGACCGGGGTTTAGAAAACGCTCGAAGATGAGATCATGCTGGATGGGGTCGATCAAGGTGATTTCAAGGGAGTATGCGACAATGGATCCCGCCGCGGAGCCGCGCGTTGTGTACAAAATCCCGCGTTTTTGCGACTCGCGTACCAAATCCCAGACGATGATGAAATACGCGTCAAATCCCATTGTATGGATGATATTTAACTCGTAATTTAGCCGCTCTCGAAAGACTTTGTCGTCTGCGTGTTTGCCGTAGCGATATTCCAATCCTTTTTCGCAAAGGTGGCGCAAATAACTCTCTTCGGTATGCCCTTCGGGGACGACAAAATGGGGCAAATGATATTCTTTAAAGTCGAGGTCTACATTGCATCTTTCGGCAATTTCGAGGGTATTGGTGAGTGATTCAGGGATTTCGCCGAAAATTTTGAGCATCTCTTCAGGCGAGCGAAAATAGTAAGATGGGTCGTCCATTCGAAAGCGTTTTTCATCTTTTAGACTGGCTCCGGTTTGGATCGCGAGCAAAATATCTTGGTATTTGGCATCCGACTTTTTGATATAGTGGACATCGTTGGTGGCAACAAACTTGGACGAATATCTTGCGCCCAGCTCAACCAGCTTTTTATTGACTTCAACCAGTTCGTCTATATTATGTTGCTGAAGCTCTACATAAAAATTGTCTTTGCCGAAGACATCGTAATACCAATTCATGCGGCGCACGGCTTCTTCGGGGTTTTCTTTGAGAAGCGCACGCGGGATTTCTGCGCCCAAACAGCCGGTTGTGGCAATGAGCCCCTCGGCGTGTTCGGCTAAAAACTCGTGGTCAATGCGTGGACGGTAATAAAATCCATCTGTTTGCGCGGCAGAGACTAATTTGAGCAAATTTCTGTAGCCGATATTATTTTTAGCCAGCAATAAGATATGCGTTGATTTTTTGTCGAACTTAACTTCTCTGTCGCTCATGCCTCGCGCCGCCATATAGGATTCTACGCCAATAATGGGCTTGATTTCAGCGTCTTTTGCGGCATCGTAAAAGGCTTTTGCGCCAAACATGGTGCCGTGGTCGGTGATGGCGAGCGCGGGCATATTCATCGCCTTAGCAGTGGCGACTAGTTTCTTGATATTGCTAAAACCATCAAGGAGAGAGTATTCGGTATGGACGTGAAGATGGGCGAAGGACATTTTTTTTGGTTGGTCAGGTGGTCTAGTGGTCAATGGTCGAAGGGGCTAGCGGTCAAGTGGTCTAAATTGTCTGATAATCGGGACGAATAGCCCCGCAAGTTGTCAGACCAGAAGAACCAATTTAATTATAGCACGCGAGGCTTTTTTAGAGACTGTTTTGGGCTTAAAAATTCGGATGTTTTAAGGTTGTGCTTTTGAATACAGAAAGAGGTTGTATAATAGTGAAGATGTGATGCGTGATGGGTGAAAAATTTTAACGCGAATATTCACGAGTTAGCGAATTGCGCGAATAAAAACTTTTAAATTAAAAACATTTGTGTCATTCGCTCATTCATGAATTTGTGTTAAAAAACTTAGTGACCCTTCGTGACCTTTGTGTTTAAAAAATAATCCGTGAAATCCGTAAAACTCATACTGAGCTAGTCGAAGTATCTATGGCAAAATCTTAAGGAGACTCCCATGAACCCCAAAATCACCAGAGACAAAAACGGCATCCCCCATATCACCGCCAAAGACCAAAACGAAATGTATTGGGGGCAAGGCTACGTCCACGCGCAGGATCGCGGCGTGCAACTGCTCTTAATGCGGATTTTGGGGCAAGGTCGCCTGTGCGAATTGCTCAACGATGACGAAGAAAGCCTCGCCATTGATACTTTCTTCCGCCGCATGAATTGGCACAACAACTTGCAAAGCGAATTTGACAAACTCACCGCCACCGAACAGGGCTATCTCCAAGCCTACGCGGAGGGCATCAATACCGCCTTTGCCAAAAAATCCCCGTGGGAATTCAAATTACTCGGCTACAAAGCTGAAAAATGGACTCCCCTCCACTCGATTATGATCACGCGCATGGTCGGCTATCTCACTTTGGCGCAATCGCAAGCCGAAATCGAGCGGCTCTTTGTCGAGATGGTGCAAGCGGGCGTTTCGCGCGAAAAACTCGAAGAACTTTTCCCCGGCAATCTCGGCGGGGCGGATTTTGACCTCATCAAAAAGGTGCAACTCGGCGAGCGCATCGTCAACCCGTCATCGCTCTGGGGGCTGGGTCTGCCGCGCATGATGGCATCCAATAATTGGGTTGTCAGCGGGGCGCGCACCAAATCGGGCAGTCCCATTCTCGCCAACGACCCGCATCTCGAAGTCAATCGCCTGCCCAACGTCTGGAGCGAAATCGTCCTTTCGAGCGGCGGTCGCTACATCATGGGCGGCACCATGCCCGGCGCGCCCGGCGTTCTCGCGGGACGCAATCCCGACCTTGCTTGGGGCGTGACCTACGCCTTCGTGGATGCGGTCGATTCGTGGATTGAAGATTGCAAAGATGGCAAATATCGGCGCGGGGATGAATGGCTGGCTTTTGACGTGCGAAAAGAGACGATTAAGCGCAAAAAAGCGGATGATGTGACCCTGACCTTTTACGAAAACCAACACGGGACTCTGGATGGAGACCCGCAACGCGCGGGACTTTATCTTGCGACGCGTTGGTCGGCTTCTGATTCGGGGGCAGTCACCCTCTCCTCCCTTTTAAGTTTCTTTGAGCTAGATTCCGTTAAAACAGGCATGGACGCGGTCGGACTCTTCGAATCCGGCTGGGATTTTGTCCTCGCCGACCGCGCGGGGAATATCGGATTCCAAATGACAGGCAAAGTTCCTCGAAGGCAATCAAGTGGAAACGGGTTCGTCCCGCTCCCCGGCTGGGAAGCAGAAAACGATTGGGACGGCTACCTGCGCGTGGACGAGCTTCCGCGCGTCTATAATCCCGAATCCGGTTTCTTCGCCACCGCCAACCACGATCTGAACAAATACGGAACGGGAAATCCGATCAATATGCCGATGGGGTCGTACCGCGCCGAGCGCATCAACGCCCTGCTCGCCGAGAAAGACGCATACACGCTGGACGATGTTTTCGAGATGCACTACGATTTATATTCACTCCAAGCCGAGCGGTTTATGAAAATTTTACGCCCGATTCTTACCACGAAGAACACGAAGAAACACGAAGAAAAACTTAAAGAAAAAAACAAAAAAAGCACTTCCTTTGTGCCTCTTGGTGGACTTAGTGGTGAAAATTTAGAGATTTTGTTGGAATGGGATTTATGCTACGATGCCGAGTCGCGGGGTGCATTTCTCTTTGAAGCCTTCTATAAGGAACTCTACCGTGAAGCCTTCGGGCGCAATGGCTTCGGCGAAGCCGCGCTTGATTTTCTTTACGATGAAACCGGCACCTTCATTGATTTTTACCAAAACTTCGACCGCGTTCTGCTGGGAGAAAATTCAAACTGGTTTGGTGAACTGAGCCGCGAGGAAATCTATCGTAAAGTAGCGGAGAAGGCTCTAACGATTGAAGCAAAAACATGGGGATCGCGGCAGAAATTTACGCTGAGCCATATCCTTTTTGGCGGGACATTCCCCCGTTTCTTGGGCTTCGACCGAGGTCCCATTACCGGCATTGGCGGACGTTCCACCATCCATCAGGGACAAATCTACGAAAGCGCGGGGCGAACGACCACCTTCTACCCCTCCCTCCGCATCGCCACCGACCTGAGCGAAAATGTGCTATATACCAATTTGCTCGGCGGTCCCAGCGATAACCGCTTCTCGAAGTGGTATGTCTCGGATGTGGAGAATTGGCTAGCGGGGAGGTATAAGAGGGTGGAGAAAAACTAGATTTTTACGGTCCTTTTAGCGTATAATATCAAGGTAGTAAAAAAATTGTGCAATTCTGTACTCTTTATAAAGAGCCCTCCTATGAAATATCCTCTTGAAAATTTAACCGCTATTGAATTTGAA
>CAZERH010000081.1:0-8251 GCA_964515535.1 uncultured Anaerolineaceae bacterium | reverse complement strand
CAAAAAGGTGCTGACTTTCGTAAACCCTGTTCGGGGCACGTTCGTCGCGACGGGCATATCCAATACGGGGTTGCCGTCAAAGAAAATCCGGATTTTAAAATTTTGCACCCCTCCTCCATTTCCCAAAACAAAAATTCACGCAAAACCTGATGTTTTGCGTGAATTGATAAATAGAAGAGCAGATATTTAGATTGTGGAGCGAATTTTACCCTGCGTTGATTTGCGCTAAAACTTGGCGATATTCATCTGCGTTGGGTGGCTCCGTGCTGAGGAGCGTTGCGATGGTTTGGATTGCTTCTGCTTTATCGCCTGTTTCTATAAACAACTCTGCGGCGAAGTCATAAGATTTGATAGCTTCCTCTTTCTTACCTATGCGAAGATATTCTCCGGCAAGGGCGCGATGCAGTTGAGGAACAGAAGAGTGCGTATCTATTAAATCTTCTAATAGCGTAATGGCATTATCCCCCACTGAGGGATGTGCCGCTAAATAGCTTAAATAATTATCTAGTTCGTTCAGGGCTTGCGATTTTTTGGCAAGCTTTAAGTTTAAATCTATCAAATTTATGCGCGCATCGCCGTTTTCTGGGCTGAGAGTGCGGATTTGTTCAAAAACTCTAAGGGCACGCTTCCAATCGAGACGTTGCATATCTATATCTGCCATACGCTGTAAAATGTGCACATTCCACGAGTGCTCTGCATTCCCCTGCTGTGTCGCTCGCAGTGCGGTTGTGTAGGTTTTGCGTGCCATATCTAACTCTGCCAGCCGATAATAAATATCAGCTAGGTTAAGATATTCCTGAATCGCCTCATCAACCTGACCGCGCGCGGTCAACCGGTCAATTAGTTTTGTGCGAGAGGAAAGGTCCATAGGGGCGAGTTGGATTATTTTGCGCAAAAAAACAGTGGCTTGATGTGCTTCGCCACGAACGCCATAAGCCTCTGCAACCACATTGAATTTTGCGATCGCGTCCTCTTTACGTTCTTCTTGGACGAGGAGATCCCCAATTAGCGAGTGGAGAGGGAGATAGGTGGGCGCATAAGTAATTGCCTGAAAGGCTTCGTCCATAGCGGAACGCATTCGACCTAAGCGTGCCAGCTCGTGGATGCGCGTCATTGCGCCCAACACTTCACTGCTCTGTGCCTGTATCAGAATCTCTGCCAAAGGCAGGAGCATTCCTCCATCGGATTTGGGGAGTTCTTGGCGAGCTTCAAGAAGGTATTCGCGCCAGTTATCTCGCACGAGCATTTCTTCAACATTATCGCAAAGGCGACGATGCGCCTTATCGTCCTCTTCTTGCGATTGGGCACCAATCAAAGGTTCATAAAGTTGACGCAGAGAAGCCGCTTGCTCTTCTGACACCAACGAAAGGTCTGCTATCTTTAGGGCTTCAAGATACTCCATGGCAGATTCGGGGATGCGCCCCAAATGCCGAAGATTCTGCCCCGATAATAAACGCGCAGCAAGCCCAAAATCCACGTGCGATACGGCATGTTGAAGATGCGGAAGAGCACTCTCATATCGCCCGTCTTTTGTGTAAAGCATGCCCAAATCGAAATAAAGAGCAGGGTGTTCAAATCCCGCTAAAAGGGCATGGGCTAATTCCTCCGCCGCAAGTGAATCTTGATTTTTAGATTGCGCGTCAATCGCTTGCCCCAAATGAAGAATGACTTTGGTTTGCTCCATTTTTTTCAGCGAAAGATTAGCGGCACCGTGCATAATCGCCTGTAAGCCTTTGCGTGCTTTTTCCCCACCGCTGTCGTCAGAGTATTCAAAAAGAATTTCAGCCAAAACCATCAATGCTTTTTTGCTTGCTTCTTTGATTGGGTCAAGGCTACTTAATGTTTCTTTTTTAGGTGCGTTTAATTCCTTCACCCGCGCCATTCTTAATGGCCCCGTAGCTCCTTTTGGGCGTATTGGCTTCGGCAAAAGTTGCCCGCTTCGCAATAAACCTTGTGCCTGTTGTGCCGCCTGACTTCCGGGCATAATTTTTAAAGCCTGCGTTAAGAAATCGGCGGCTTTATCCGTCTTTCCGGCGTATTGCATTAAGCTGGCAAGAGCAATATATTCGGTAACGGCTTGCTCCTTGTGCGCTAAACGCTCGTGAACCAAAGCCAGACGTGAATGAGCCAAGATATTCTCAGAATCGAGTTGCGTAACACGTGACCAATTTTCGATTGCCTTGTTTATATCTTTTTGGCTCAGATATAAATCTGCGGCTTTCGTTGCTGAGGCAACTGCTTCTTTAATAGATCCCGTCCGCTCTGACAATTGGGCTATTTTCTCGTAAGGAACGGGGTCATTAGGCGAAACTTTGGCTAAATTAGTGTAGGTCTCTAAGGCTTCCTCATAATTTTGCAGTTGATATAAAGCCAACCCCAAACTAGAGAGTGCCTTTGGGTTATCGGGAATTTCAGTTAGCGCGTCACGATAAGATGCGGCGGCTTTTTCCCATGATTGGTCCCATGCCGCGGAGTGTCCATCGCTCATTGCTTTTTGAAAAAGTGCTTCGTTTCCTGCCATAATTTTGGTCTCTTTTTTGTGGAGATATAAAATATCTTTTGGAGGCGTTCTATTTCAGTTGAAACCTTGCAATTATTCTATAAATCTCCCCACCGCGTTCCCCAACGCGCATCGGTGGTGAGGGGAATATCTAATTTATAAGCTGATTCCATTGCGCCCTGAACAAGCTTGATTGTAGCAGGTAACTCATTTTTTGGACACTCAACAACGACTTCATCATGCACCTGCAGGAGAATTTTAGCAGAAGAATTCACGTCTTTGAGAGCTTTTGCCACCTTTATCATGGCGATTTTCATAATATCTGCCGCCGTGCCTTGAATGGGGGCATTAATGGCGGCGCGCTCAGAATTTCTGCGCCGAAAATCGCCCGCAGGGTTTTTCATCGCGGGGAAATATCGCCTTCTGCCCAACAGAGTTTCTATATAGCCTTTATCAGAGGCAAAACGTTTAATATTGCCCAAATAACGCTTCACCCCGGGAAATTTTTCAAAATACGCGGCAACAAAATCTTCCGCTTCGGCTAAAGTCAATTCGGTAGAACGCGTCAAGCCAAAAGCCGACATTCCGTATATCAGCCCGAAATTGACCGCTTTCGCATGGCTACGCATCGCTTTAGTGACCTCGTCTAGTTTTACACCATAAATCCCCGCGGCGGTGGTGGCGTGAATATCTTGTCCAGCGCGAAATGCCGCTAACATCGCTTCATCTTGTGCCATGTGCGCCACAATTCGCAATTCAACTTGCGAATAATCTACAGCTAATAATAAACTGCCCTCTTTAGAGATAAATCCACGCCGAACGCGCCTGCCCAGTTCGGAACGATTAGGGATATTTTGCAAATTCGGATTTGAAGAGGCTAAACGCCCCGTCACTGTCCCGATTTGGTTATACGAAGTATGAACGCGCCCCGTTTCGGGATTAATGGCAGTCGGCAAAGCATCTACATAGGTTGACTTTAATTTCCCCAACTCGCGTTGCTCCAAAATCAAATCCACCACCGGATGATCACCACGCATCTGCTCCAGCACGGACGCGGCGGTGGAATAATGTCCGCTTTTGGTTTTTCGAGTGCGGTCGGGCGGTTGCAAGCCAAGCCGCACAAAAAGCACATCCGAAAGTTGTTGCGTAGAATTCAAATTAAAAGATTTCCCCACCAACGCCATCACTTCTTTTTCAATTTCAATCAATCTGCTTGTCAACTCAACCGAAAACTCACTAAAAAATGGTAAATCGAGCAAAATGCCTTCCATTTCCATCCCTGCCAATACATTAATGAGCGGCATTTCCACATCATCAAGCATCTCTCTCGCACCCACCCTCGCCAAATCTTTCTCTAAAATGGGCATCAAACGCAAGCAAAATTCCGCATCCGCCACAGCGTAGGGGGCTACTTTTTCAATCGCGACTTCCGCCATACTGCGCTGATTTTTCCCTTTGCCAATCAATTCTTCAATCGCAATCATTTGTTCGCCCAGCCGCGCAAACGCCAGCTTTTTTAAGCCCAAATTGCGTGACGCCGGATCGGTGAGCCATTCGGCAATCATCGTATCAAAAGAGAGCGGCGCAACTTCTAAACCATATCTCTTGAGCATAATAAAATCATATTTCAAATTATGCCCGATTTTTGGGATTTCCTGATTCGTGAGCGCGGGGCGCAACGCGGTCAAAACTTCTTCGATTCCCAACTGCTTTCCCGCATTATGTCCGGTGGGGATATAAAAACCTTCCCTCTCTTTAACCGCCAAAGAAATTCCGACCAATTTTGCGCGGATTGAATCTGTGGAGGTTGTCTCTGTATCCAAAGCGATGATTTTCGCGGAGGCGAGTTTTTCAGCCAGTTTACTCAACGCTTCGCGCGTATTTATAACTTGGGCGCTGGCAGGAATATCTGCCGAAGATAAACTTTGTACTGCCCCCCCGCCGAAAAGCGAGAGCTGGTCTCCTGCGACCGGTGCCACGACAGGAACGGGCATTTTCACCAATCTATTAAGTCTGTTAATGAGAGAATGGAATTCTAATTCGCGGAAAAGTTCGGAGATAGCGGGTGCATCCAGTTGGTCGGTGCGAGCATGTTCGAGATTGAGCGTCACGTCCAAATCACAGCGAATGCGCGCCAAGTCTTGGCTCAGGTAAGCGGCTTCTTTACCGGTTTCCAGTTTATCGTGGAAACGTCCCGTCACTTCATCCAAATGCTCGTAAACACCATCAAGGGTATCAAATTGAGTCAGTAATTTGACGGCAGTCTTTTCCCCGATCCCATAAATACCGGGGATATTATCCGAGCTATCGCCCATGAGAGCTTTTAAATCCACCACTTGGTCGGGACGCACGCCCATTTTTTTGACCACATCGGCGGGATAATAATCACGCGCATCGCTCATGGAGCGACCGGGCAAGTTGACGATGACGCGCTCATCTACGAGTTGGAGCAAATCACGATCACCGGTGATAATTTTTACGCCTAGTCCCTCCCCAGAGGCGATACGGGCAAGACTGCCAAGAACGTCATCGGCTTCGTAGCCATCCATTTCAATGCGGGGAAGGTTAAAAATATCAACCATTTCGCGAATGCGCTTAATTTGCGGGCGCAAATCATCGGGCATTTTGGCGCGGGTGGCTTTATATTCGGGATACATCTCGTGTCGAAAAGTTTTCCCCACATCAAAGGCGACTGCCATATAATCAGGTTTATCGTTTTCGAGCAGACGCAAGAGGACACTAGCGAATCCGTAAATGCCGCCGGTCGGTTCACCTGTCGCGGTGCGCCAACGGTCGGGATTTCCCGCGCTAAGGGCATAATAGGAACGATAGGCGAGGGCGTGTCCGTCAATGAGGTAGAGGGTTGGGGGCATGTGAGGAAGTTAGAGGGGTGAATGAGGAATAGGAACTACAAGAGGCAGTGGCAAGTTTTCACTCATCACCTTTTCGCGTCTCACGCCCCTTGTCTTTCTCTGGTACGTTTTATATAATCTTCAACTAATTTGGAGGGGTGAGGCTGGCTACCACCCATAATAAGATAGCCAGGTGCCCAAAAATCACCCGATGGGTTTTCTTCTTTGCGGCGTGGAAAATTTCTGAAAATTTTTTCGGATGTTTGTTTGCGTATGATGCGCATGAGGTATCCCGGCGATGTGGTCGGGGGGACGTTAACTACCCATTGTAGATAATCAGGGCGCACAGAAAGATGCTCCAATCGCCAGCCAAATGCAATGCAGATATTAGGCATCCACTCCGAAAGTCGCTCAGATAAATCTCCTGTAAGGTGATGGCTACCAAAACGCGGCACGAGCAAACAGGCATAGGTTAAATCATACATGCCGGAGGAAGTAGGTTCTAAAATTACTCGTCCGGTAACTTCTGTGATGGAGTGCGGGCGAGTTTCAATTAGCTCCTCGGGGCTTGGCTTACGAATTGGAGTTTCGGGGCGAATAGGTTGCGATACACGAGTTAGATTGAAATCAACTTTGACATCTTGCGGGGTTTGTGCTTCTTGGACACGCACTTCGGCAAGGTCAACTTGCGCTTGCTGATGTGTTTCAAAATAATCGCTCGCCTGAATAGCAGGGGATGCTTCACGTGAAGAGAGCGAGGCATCCCAAACCGAGCTTTCTGCCCGCGCCTTTGCGAAAGGATTAGGCATTGGCTCGTTGAGTATTGATTGTCGGGGAATGTCTGGGGCAGAAGAGCTAATCGGTGCGGATGTTTTCGCCTCGGTTGCCGCGCTGGAGGGGTTAGGGTTGGGGATGTTCTCTAAAATCTCAGAGATAAGCGGCAAATTGTTATTCTCTTCGTCATCAAAGTCAAAGAGGTCTACAAGATCGACATTCTCTTTTTCTTGCTTTAAATCTTCTTCAGTCGGCTTGGTGCTAAAAGATGGTTTTGGTGTTTCTTTCAGTGAAAAAGCAAGGGATTCGGCGAGATGAGTTGCCTGTTGCCGAATTGCGCTAAAGGGCGTTTCGGCATCAAAAACCATTACAAGGTTAATTTCTTCAGCGAGTTCAGTCGCGTAGAGCATATGCTCTGCTTCGGTCGCCTTGAGGCGGAGGAATTTAAGTAGGTCTCCCGTTTTTTTATCGCGGGATACTATTTTTACTAATTCAGCAGAAGCTAAATCGGAAAGTTGACCAGCGTAAGCCCACATTTTTCCATCACGGACAATTAATGTCGCTTGAGCTGACGATTCAAGGGTTAAGCGAGTGAGGTGCTGTGCGGCTTTGTTGACATCTTGAAGCCAAAAAAACTCTTCAACGCTTTCCCTTTCTATGTGAGGAGTTTCTGCACGAGAAAGAGAGAGACGAGGTCTCGATTCTTTGTCTAAAATACGAAGAAGATCGGGGATAAAGAAGGGTTTGTTGAGTAAACTCCACGGACGAAGCGCGTCAAAGCGCGGGATGCTTTGGCGGGGGGAGATAATGACAAGGCGCAAGTCGGGGTCTTTTTCGCGCAAAGCAAGCCCAAGGTCAAGAACGGAGCCGCTTTTTATATCCATGTCTAAAAAAGCATGGGTAAATTTTTGCATTTCCAGTTCATAAAGAGCTGAGGTAATGTCATCCACAACCTCAACGTGAGTTGGGTTAATTTCTGCCAGACTTTGGCGAATATGTTCGCCAAAACTGGGTTGCGAGGTGATAATAAGCAGAGAGAGTGACATTTCGATAAAAGTTTATCACGCGTAAGGTGGAGAATCAAGCCCGTCTATGGGGGGATACTCTTCAGAAAGGAAAACTCCACTTGCTTTAAGGGGTTGTTTATGCTATCAATTAGGGAAACTAATTTGTGAGGTTATTTAATGCATCAAGAACGTGTCTCGGATAATGTTTATTGGTTTCAAAGTAATGTTTATGCGCAAGTTACAGCGGGTGTTGTTGTTGGACCGAAGTGGTCTGTGTTAATTGATACGCTGGCGTTGCCTGAAGAGACTCTTGCGATTCGCGATTATGTTGAGCGACATCTGCAAACGAAAATTCATTATATTATTAATACACATTACCACGCAGACCATTCGTGGGGGAATTGTTTTTTTCCAGAAGCGACTATTATCGCCCATGCTCGGTGTCGAGAGTTGTTGGTGGAGCGTGGTATCCCCGCTTTAAAGGAAGCAAAGAAGCAAAACCCCAGTTTGAAACAGGTTGAAATTGCTTTGCCGCATATAACACTTGATGAAGGCGAATTGACTCTGGAGATTGGGAAGAAGCATTTGAGGATTATGCCCGCACCCGGTCACAGTGAGGACGGGATTGCTGTTTTGGTCGTTGAGGATCGCGTTCTTTTTGCAGGCGATGTTTTAATGCCCATCCCTTATCTTCTTGATGGGGATATTGAAAAAACGCGCGCTGTTTATGAAAAGTTTCGCACAATGGCTTTAGAAAATATCGTTCAAGGACACGGCGAGGTTATTCTACGCGGCGAGGTTGCCCCTACTATTGACGATAATTTAAACTATCTTAATATCCTAGAAAAGACCGCAAAAACCGCGATGAGACGAAAAGCTCCTATGGACTATTTAGCTAAACAAGATGTAGAGAAATGCGGAAAGAGTCGCATTATTCTTGGCGGACTTGCGGCGGAACTGCATCAGCGAAACTTAGAATATGTTTATCATTTAGCTTTAGAGAAAGCGAAAGCTGAATAAAGAAAAGTCCTCGAATTTTCATTCGAGGACTTAGTTGACTGATAAATCTTAAAAATCTCACCACAGAGCACACTGAGAGCACAGAGAATCTTTAAAAA
>CAZERH010000080.1:0-8321 GCA_964515535.1 uncultured Anaerolineaceae bacterium | reverse complement strand
AAAAAGAGCTTGTTCGAAACGAGTTGCGGAATCTATGCTGTTTTCGCTCTTTTTTTATTTTAATCATGTAGCATTTAAACAATAGCTACCTATGTTAATGGTTAAAAAAAGAGCCGGTCTCAAGGAAGTTAAGAAAATAAAATTCTCTCAATACTTCATCTTTGAAGAAGATTTATTCACGCGTATTGCATACCATCCTAGCCCGCCACCACCTAATAACAAAAGTACGCCAATAATGCCTAGTAAAGCTGATGAATTGCTTTTTTCTTCGATGACTTCGGGAGCAGATGCTTGTTTCTGTGCGCCAAAGGCAATAAATGCCTGTTCTCCAGCTTTAACTTCTAAGGAATAACTCGGATCAATTGTCGGATTATGCCCATCCGGAATTGCCGCACTGACGGTATATTTTCCCGCGGGAAGTTTTTCGCTATCGGGAACCACCTCAAGATTGGGGTCTTTCTCGCCAAAGCAAATATAAGCCGGTTCGCCCGTTGCAATATCAATCTCGCTGGTTGTATCTTGTGTTCTCGAATATCCACCAAGTGTATTGGTAACGCTGATTGCTCCTCCCGCCAATCCCAACTCCGTTTCCTGTCGTAGACCGTCTCCATTAATATCTTCAAAAAGAATTACACAAATTACGGTTGTTCCGCTAGTGAGTGTTGGCGTGGGCAATGCCAGAGCGGGTGTGGGAGAGGGTCCGGGGGTAAAAGTTGGGGCATTGGCAGGACCACCAACGCCAATCATTAATTTTTGTCCGATAATTACGGTACATTCGCCGTCATCAAGTGCCGGATTAAGAGAGCGAAGTTGATTGACGGTGATGTTATGGAGAAGAGCTATCCGCTGACAACTATCGCCTTCTCGAACGATATAAATAATCCTGCCATCGGGACCGGCTGTTGGCGTATGAAATTCCCCACCCTGTCGCGATGGGGAGGCTTGCGCTGAAAATGAAAGTCCCGCAAGTAGGGTGAAAAGAAATGGGATAATGAAAAAGAATGGATTTTTTATTTTTATCATATTTTTAACCTGTCGCATTATATCATTGGTGAAGGGTGCGTTAGAAGCCTTAAATGGTGGGTGATTTATATGGTTTGTAATCGCTCTCTTGTGATGCAGATCTTTGATAAACATTTTTTCATTTTTCTCCCCCATCTATTATTCTCGAAAAGTCCACCATAGCCTCGTCAATAAAAAAACTCCCCGTCCAATTTAGGGCGGGGAGTTTTATCTAAGCGTTCAAGAGTGAAAATCGAATAAATTAGGGAGCAAGTGACCAAGGTGCCGCGGTTTCAATTTCACCTGTTTCTATACGTTGTTCATAAATGGCGGTGGCGAGATTTAGTTTCTGTTGGAGCATGAAGAAACCGTGCCAGTGTGCCCAGTCGGGTGCGCCCATCATTGCACCTTGGCGAGCGCGGCGACCATCGTGGTGCCAAATGTGATAGTGAAGAACCATAAAACCATCTTCCCAAGGGTTGTCTTTCAACAAGCCTGCATCTGCTAACTCTACACGCATGGCTTCAACAGGTTGCCAATACTCTACATTATAGAGTTCAACAGCTTTATCACCACTTGCAAAGTAACTGTCAGTATGCAAAGTAGTATGACATTCACCACAAACTTGTTTCATCTCTTCACGTCCGGCAACGCCATCACCTGCGAACATTTCCATAGGATCCGCCTCGGTGCGAACTTTGGAAGTTTTTGCCCAAAGATTCCAATAGAGACGTTGCGTAACATTGTGGGTAGGCTCAAGGTCGCCGATTCCGCTCATGTGACAAGTGGCGCAGGTGGGGGCGCGATAATCACCGGGCTCCCATTCGCCAGTGGGGCTGTCCCATTTCCATTCATCACCTTCGGCGGCAAAAATTTGACCGTGTTTTGTGTTCTCGTAAATTTCAATGTCGGGATGGTCAGGACCAATATGGCATCCGCCACAGGCTTCGGGTTTTCGAGCCTCTGCGATATCAAATTTGTGTCGACTATGGCAAACGGTACAGTTTCCAACTTCGCCGGTGGGGTAAACATTTCCGATACCGGCAGTGGGATAAGTTTCTTTAGCCGGATGTCCTGTATCATCTACTTGAATGGTTACACCATGACATTGTTGACAACCGGTTTCATCGGAGGCACCGCTAAGTTCGGGGTTGTCACGCCCTTCGTGGTGATGGATGAGGGCTTGCATACTGTCTTTGCCTTCATACTGAAGAGCGGCGCGTTGATGCCCGCTAGCGTGGAACTCAGAGACCGCGTCCTCATGACATTCGCCACAAGTAGCAGGAGCAACGAGCATAGAAACGGTTACGCTCAAATCTTCGTGACCTTCAACACCACTTAAAGCCATCGGGGAATCGGCATCGACTTCGTGACAGTCAATACAAGAAACACCTTCATCTGCGTGGCGGCTATTATCCCAATCAGCGACAATACCATGTGTCTCTGTTGCATGACATTCCACACAAGTACGAGCTTCATCAGTTAGACTAACCGTTTGGTAACCGTCATCAGCGTCATCTGGGGTCTCAGCAGGTGTTGCACCGCTACAGGCACCCAGAGCCAAACTCAGGAAAAGTACGGCAAAAACGAGCATAAAAATTCTTTCTTTTTTCATCATTCACCTCTTTTATTGATTGAATATTGGGTAATTATTTTTCAAAACCGTATTTATATTTTGTTTCCAATAGATATTTGTTCAAATTATTATGTCCAACGTCTGAGTGACAATCTACACACTGAGAGCCTGTTTTTCCCGCAAAATAAGTGTCGTGAAAGGCTTTATCTGCCGTTGCTTCTTGCAAATTACGATGACAAGTTAAGCACCCACTGTCGTAAACATATTCGTTATGGTCAGCTCGTTTCGCTTGCCAGTCTAATGTCGCTTCATCCCTTGTTACTGTCACCCAAACATCATGTGTGCCGGATTGCGCTTTAGAAATAAAATGGCTATAAACATTCACATGCGAAGTATGACAGTCTGTGCAAGCCGCCATTATGCCACGAGGATTATTTCCCCCGTGTACCGAATCATGATAAGAATTAACCATCGCTTCCATTGCGTGACAGGTTCCACAGAAATCAGCATGAGATGATACCTCAATACCTGTTTCAATGGTCATCCACGAAATTACGGTCAGCAAAAGTAAGCCTCCGATGATGCCGATCCAAACGAACGTTTTTTTGCTTTTTTTCATTTTCACCTCAACTTGATTAGATTCTTAGAGAAAAAATAACAGAAAACTTGATTGAATTGCTAAGGTTTAGCATGAATTTACAGGATATTTTTTACTGAAAATTAATACCCTCTTCGCGAGCCTACGAAGAGCCATTATTAAAAATTTACGCCCAAAATTAATCTAACATTAATATACATTAAAAAACACTTATTATCAATCGTCAAAAGAGACTGCTTAAAGAAAAAAAGTGGGTTTTCCTAAGAAAACCCACTTTTCAACACCCTATCAGACTAATCCATACGGGTTATTTTTTGATTTTTTCTTTTTGATACCACAAAGCCGCCTGCACTCGATTGTTAATATGCAATTTATCTAAAATGAATCGTAAGTGAGAACGAACAGTATTTTCAGAGATTACCAATTTCTTTCCTATTTCTTTGTTAGTTAGTCCTTGCGAGACTAATGCCAAAACATCATTTTCTCGTGGAGTTAAAAGTGATATTTTTTCTTCTGTCTTTTTCTCCACATTCACATTTGATTTTTCAACAAAAGTTTTCTTCGCGCTATCTTTTGCTAGAGTAGCGAATTCGTTAAGCAAACGCGGTACCATAGCAGGCGGGATAATAGCATCGCCCTCTGCAACCTGCCAAATAGAATCTCGCATATATTGAGAATCTGTTACCGTTTTCAAAATATACCCTTGCGCGCCAGCCTTCACCGCTTCAAAAAGGTCTTCGTCTTTTTCCGAGGCGGTAATCATAATCACTTTTAAATCGGGATACTTAGCCAGCATTTTACGCGTAGCTTCTATACCATCCATGCCGGGCATTTTCACGTCCATTAAGACAATATCAGGTAAAGCGTCTTTGATAATTTCTAAAGCTGAAATACCGTCATCGGCTTCGCTGAGAATTTCAAAACGCTTATCTCTGCTTAAAAGACTCGACATTCCTTCTCGAAAAAGGAGATGATCGTCTACGAGCATAATTCGGATGGTTTTTTCTGTCATTTTTTTGCTCCAAAAATCATTTCGGGTCAAAGTAACACATGTGTTTCGGTCAAAATTTACTCTGTTTTAAAAAAAACCGTAACGCCCAACTCTAGTGTTCGTGTCCTTTTTGGTGCACATGCCCGTGTTCTAGCTCTTCTTTGCTAGGCTCACGTAACGCAACAATTTTTAGAGCAAAGTGCAATTTTTTACCCGCCAGTGGATGGTTGAAGTTTAATGTTGCCACATTATCTTCAATTTCTTCGATGCGGGCGTAAGCCGGAAAGCCTTCTTCGTTTTGAACTTCTAATTCTGTCCCAATCGCAACAGGGATATTTTCAGGAAATTGGTTTGTTGGGATTTCTAAAAATGCTTCTTCGTCTATTTCTCCGTAGCCTTCATTTGGGGAAACAACCACATCTTTGCTTTCGCCAATTTTCATGCCCAGTATTTCTTTTTCTAGTCCCGAAATGATATTCCCGTGTCCTTGCAAGAACTCCAGTGGCTCGCGATCTTCAGACGAATCTATTACTTCGTTATCTACGGTGAGGTGATAGTGAATGGCTACGACCAGATCTTCTTTTACCGTTTTTTCTTTGGGCATTGAGACTCCTTGTGTAAATCGGATTGAGCAATATATTTCAGCGCGCATTATAGTATATCAGCCTAAAACTCATCCATATTCAAGTATCGCCGCGGGACTCTGTTTAGCAATACTTTGCACCAAGCAGATGCTGTACAAATGCTAAAATTGCAAAACGCAAAACCAAAACACGCGCGTAGCGAATCCTTCCATCCCAATATCTTTTTATCAAAAGAAAAAGCTAAATTTCTCAAATCAGGTACAATACTCTCTATGACCTCAGAAAACGAATTTAACATTCTCCACCCCGAACCCTTGCTCATCGTCATATCAGGACCTTCCGGCGTAGGCAAAGACACCGTCTTGCACATGATGGAGGAACGCGGTGAATATCCTTTCCACTTCGTGGTTACCGCCACAACGCGCCCAATCCGTGAAGGTGAAGTAGACGGTGTAGATTATTTCTTCGTCTCCCACGATGAATTCGCGGAAATGATTGAAAACGATGAGTTATTTGAATACGCGATTGTTTATAACGACTATAAAGGGAATGCTAAGAAGCAAGTTCGAGACGCGCTCGCCAGCGGCAAAGATGTTATTATGCGCCTCGATATTCAGGGCGCGGCAACCGTAAAGAAAATAGTCCCGGAGGCTATTCTTATTTTTCTCACCACCGCAGACGAAGAGGAACTTGTTAACCGGCTAAAAGCGCGTAAAACTGAAACTTCCGAAGGATTGCGGCTTCGTATTGCTACCGCACGCCAAGAACTAAAACACGCCAAAGATTTTGACTATATTGTTCTCAATAAAGACGATGCCCTAGACGAAACAGTAAATACACTTGAGGCAATTATTTTGGCTGAACACCATCGTGCTAATCCCCCCAAAGTGAGCTTATGAACACCGAATATCCCCAATCTCCCCCACAGCAACAAAGAATTGCCCTACCCTCTGTACCGCCGCACGTCACCTATGGCATTATCGGCATTACTGTTTTCGTCTATATCCTTCAACAAGCAAGCCAATTTTTCTTGGGCTACGATTACCCCGCCCTTTTGGGCATGAAAATCAACGAAGCCATTTTAGGCGGGCAACTTTGGCGATTGATGACCCCCCTTTTACTACACGGCTCGCTCATGCACATCGGATTCAACATGTACGCCCTTCTTTCCATCGGTTCGGGGATGGAAAGCCGTATGGGACATCTTCGATTTTTGCTTCTTTATCTCGTTAGCGGATTTGCGGGAAATGTCTTCTCGTTTTATTTTTCCGATGCAAATTCTTTGGGCGCATCAACCGCAATTTTCGGCTTGCTTGCCGCCGAGGGCATTTTTCTCTACTTCAACAAAAAACTCTTCGGCGCACGCGGCAAAAAAGCATTGGGCAACCTCATCACCATTGCTGTCATCAACCTAGTTATAGGCATGTCCCCCGGCATTGATAATTGGGGACATATCGGAGGGCTTCTTGGCGGATTAATTTTCGCATGGTTTGGCGGTCCCCGATGGGAGGTAGAGGGAATTTACCCTCTGCTAAAACTAGAAGACCGCCGCAATATGCGCGATGCAGTTATAGGCACATTCGTTGTAATAGGTATTTTTGGCACAATAGCAACTTTGAAATTCCTATCTTAGTTTGTATTGTACGTCGCGTAAAAATACGCAACATGCAATACAAAACACGCTTTCATGCAATCAGCCATCTTTCCTCTTACTTGGATATCCATCACCTACCTCAGCGGAATTGTTCTCGCTCGCTATTATACAAAACCCACAGAGTTTTGGCTCCCCCTCGTTATTGCTTCCGCAACAATCGCATTTGCAACCATCATCTTTCGCGCCATCTTAGAAAAAACATCGAAGAATCCTTCGCACAAAACGCCTGAATCTTCAAAAACCGACTTCTATTTTTTCTTGCCCCTCCTTTTGCTCGCTTTCTTTTTCGGTGCATTTCATTTCCAAAAGAATCAACCCGAATTTGACGACCCTTTCTTTATCGGCTGGTATAGCGATAGAGAGTATGAAAGCCTAGTTACCGGCGTTATTTCCAACGCACCCGATTATCGCGATACCTACACAAACCTCCAATTAGATGTAAAACAGATTAATCAACTCGGTAAAACGGAGCCGCTCTATGTGCATGGCGAAATTCTCGTCCGCGTTTCTACCGGAGAAGGCTACCGCTACGGGGATTATATTCGCGTCCGCGGTGTTCTCGAAACACCCCCTGAAAACGAAGAATTTTCCTACAAAGACTATCTCGCCCTGAGCGGAATTCACGCCTATATGCGGAATGCAGAGGCAACCCTCCTCCCCGAAGCGCGTGGCGGGCTACCGATTAAAGCGGCAATCTACGACCTCAGAGAACGCGCCCTTGCCAATATCTACGAACTCTTTCCAGACCCCGAAGCCTCCTTGCTGGCAGGTATTCTGCTTGGCATCGAATCGGGGCTTCCCCGCGACCTCCAACGCGCCTTCAAGGATACCGGCACAACGCATATTATCGCTATCTCCGGTTTTAATATCACCATCATCGCTGGACTTTTTGTCACTCTTTTTGGTAATCTCTTTGGCAAGAGAAATGGCTCTATTTTAGCCATGATAGGGATTGCTCTTTATACCATTCTTGTCGGCGCAGACGCGGCAGTTGTTCGCGCCGCGCTGATGGGCGGATTAGGGCTACTTGGCAGGCAACTTGGCAGGCGGCAGGATGGAATTGCCTCACTCCTCTTTGTCGCGGTTGTGATGGCATATTTCAACCCAATGGTACTTTGGGATGTTGGCTTTCAACTCTCTTTTGCCGCCACAGCCGGTCTAATTCTTTATGCCGACCCGCTCGCAAAATGGTTTGTGCGCCAAGCCTCCCGCGTAACCACCGAAGAAAATGCCGAGAAAATCGCAGGTCCCATCGGCGAATATGTCCTCTTCACTCTCGCCGCACAATTTGCCACCATCCCTATCATGGCATATCATTTCGGGCAAATCTCACTCATTTCCTTCCTCGCCAACCCATTTATTCTCCCCGTTCAACCCGCAGTGATGATTCTTGGCGGACTTGCACTCATCGCCAGCTTAATTTTCTTTCCACTGGGACAACTGCTCGCACTTTTCGCACTCCCATTTACAACTTACACCATTAGAGCGGTAGAATTTTTTGCTCGGATGCCAAAAGGTGTCATTGTTTTGGGGGACACAAAACTGATGCTGGTAATCATCATTTACGCCCTGATGCTAACGTGGACTTTTTCCGGCTTCCGTTTAAAAAAGTTTTCCAGGTCTTTATCAACTACCGTTATCATCGCGTCTCTAACACTTCTCACTGTTCAGGTTTGGCGCGTGGCTTTTGCCACTCCGGATGGACGTTTACATATCACCTTCCTTGACGTGGGGTCGGCAGACGCGATTCTCATCCAAACGCCGGAGGGCGCGAATATCCTCATCAACGGCGGAGAACGAATCTCTGACCTGTCTTCAGCTTTGGGCAAACGTCTCCCTCCTTTTCATCGCGAACTGGATTGGCTCATCGTTGCCTCACCCCAAGATGAAGATATCGCCGCGTTGCCGCGTACGCT
>CAZERH010000079.1:0-8328 GCA_964515535.1 uncultured Anaerolineaceae bacterium | reverse complement strand
ATAGCGCATCAATGTCTATGCCACGCGCGGCAACGTCTGTTGCTACAAGAAAACGCAAATTGCCATCGCGCACGCGTCCTAGAGTTCGTTCCCGCTGATTCTGCGACAAATCCGAACTCAGCTCATCCGCATCATATCCGTATCGTTGAAGAATCGTCTTCACATAATTCACTTTTACCTTTGTATTGCAGAAGATGATCGCGGAGTGCGGATTTTCCAGCTCAATTAATCTAATCAGCGTCCTTTCTTTTTCCATGCTCGGCACCATATAGACGATATGCTCGGTGTCGGTAACGTGGACATGCTCACTGCTTAAACTGAAAAATTCAGCGGCGTGCATAAACTCGTTGGCGGCGCGTTTGACGTGCACGGGGAAGGTGGCAGAGAACATGCAGGTATTAACATGGCGGTTGGGCAGGTGTCTTTGCACTTCTTTCATGTCGGGGTAGAAACCCATCGAGAGCATTCTATCGGCTTCATCGAAGATGAGCATTTTTAGGCGGTCGAGAGTGAAAGAGCGTTTGATGAGATGATCGAGGACGCGCCCCGGCGTGCCGACTACGATTTGTGCGCCATCTTTAAAGGCTTTTAGTTGTTCCCCGTATCCGACCCCATCGTAAACGGCTACCGTTTTAAGGGCAGAATCTTGGCAAATGACTTTTGCCTCCTTCTCGACTTGCCGAGCAAGTTCCCGCGTGGGGACAAGGATGAGTGCCTGACATTTTTTTTGCTTCGGGTTGAGGCGTTCTAGCATGGGGAGCAAAAATGCGCCCGTTTTGCCGCTTCCGGTGCGGGCTTGGATCATTACATCTCGTTCGGCGGTGAGGTAGGGAATCGCTTTTTTCTGGACGGGCATGAGCGAATCCCAGCCTGCGTTTTTGGCGGCTTTTTGGAGTTCTTTGGGGAGTTCGGCGAATGTGATTTCGGGGAGTTCTTCGGGTAAGGCTTCTTCTTGTGTGTTCAAAATTTATTCTCTCTTTTTTTATTTCCGATGAATGAATTCATCGACTGATAAGGGAAGCGCGATAAATCGCACTCGTCACTATTTCCTAATATCGGATGGATTAATCTCTAATTTCTTTCACTCTTCCCACCTGCCCATCCGTCAAGCGAACTTTAATCCCGTGTGGATGCGTAGCAGAGTGCGTGAGAATGTCTTTAACAATACCTTCGGTCAATTTTCCGCTACGTTGATCTTTTTTTAGCACAATAGCGACATGAAGACCGGATTTTATTTGGGTGCGAGTTGGTGTGTTCATGGGAGGAATTGTATCAGGCATTCGGAATACTTGCAGAAAAAACGAAGTTCAAGAAAAAAATGCCCTTTACGCGAAAAATCTACCAACTTACTTTGACATTTCACTCGACTTCTCTTACAATCATGCGGTCTGTTTACCCTAAAAAGGAAGGTTTTATTTAATGAAAGAGTACACCACTGAATCAATCCGTAATATCGCTTTGGTTGGTCACAGCAGTTCGGGCAAGACGATGATGGCTGAAGCGTTTTTGTATTTTTCAGGAGCTACAACGCGTATGGGGAAGGTTGAAGATGGCTCCACCGCCTCTGATTTCGATGACGAAGAAATTCGCCGCGGTTTATCACTTTACACCACCGTCATCCCCGTCGAACACAAAAACAGCAAACTCAATTTCCTAGATGCGCCGGGCTATACCGATTTTATCGGTGAAGTGATTTCCGCCCTCAGCGTAGTCGATTCTGCGTTAATGTTGGTCGATTCTTTGGCAGGCGTTGAAGTTGGTACTGAAATCGCATGGCGTTATTGTGACGAATTTAAATTGCCACGTGCGGTGGTTATCAACAAAATGGATCGTGATAACGCCAACCTGAAGAAAGTGATGACTTCCTTAGAAGAGTTTTCCGAAGCGCGCCTCATCAGACTCCAACTTCCGTGGGGCGAGCGCGGTGAATTCAAGGGCGTCTTTGACCTTTTGAGCAATAAAGCCTACGAGGGCGATGGAAAAACAGCAGTCGAAATTCCCGCCGAATACGCCGATGCAGTTGAAGAAGCGCGGATGGAATTAATCGAAGCCGCCGCCGAAGGTGACGACGCTCTGCTTGAAAAATACTTTGAAGGCGAAGAATTATCGGACGCCGAAATCATGAGCGGGTTAAAGAACGTCTTCTTGGCTGGAGACTATGTGCCGGTTTTTGTCTCCGCAACCGCCAATGAATTGGGGGTTGGTCCCCTTTTGGACACATTAGCCCGTCTGATGCCTTCTCCCGCGGAAAGACCCGCCGTAGTCGCTCAAGGTGCTGGTGGTGATGAAGAGTTAGAAGCCTCAGATACAGCTCCTTTAGCCGCGTACGTTTGGAAAACAACCGCCGATCCCTTTGTGGGCAAACAAACCTTCTTCCGCATTTATTCCGGCTCCATTTTCGGTGATAGTCGAGTTTGGAATCAAAATAAAGAAACAGAAGAAAGATTCGGCTCCGTAAATATCCCGCGTGGCAAAAAACAAGAATCCGTTAGTGTTGTTCACGCAGGTGATATTGCCAATGTGCCGAAATTAAGCGAAACCGCAACCGGCGATACTTTCTGCATAGAGGGACACCCGCTAACCTTACCCGTTCCCGAATACCCCACAGGACTTTTCCGCGTCGCGATTGTGCCGAAAACA
Source organism: uncultured Anaerolineaceae bacterium (assembly GCA_964515535.1). Classification (GTDB taxonomy): domain Bacteria; phylum Chloroflexota; class Anaerolineae; order Anaerolineales; family Villigracilaceae; genus Desulfolinea. The sequence continues at coordinate 5,688 of CAZERH010000079.1, read as the reverse complement.
CAAGCTGATGCCGCAAAAATTTCGCCCACGCTCACGCGTCTCTGCGAAGAAGATATGACCCTCGATTGGTATAACGAAAAAGCCACTCGCCAGACTATCCTCAAAGGTATGGGTAGCCAACATATAGACGTAGCCATTCGTCGCGCTGAGAGCAAATTACAAGTTGGTTTAGAGACGATTGAGCCGCGTGTGCCATATCGAGAAGGCATCACCAGAAAAGCGACCGCTTCTTATAGACATAAAAAACAAAGCGGTGGCTCCGGTCAGTTTGGTGAAGTCCACATGACTATTGAAAATAATCCTAGCGAAGATTTTGAACTTAGTTGGGATGTTTTTGGTGGTGCTATTTCTCAATCTTATGAGCCTGCTATCCGTAAAGGTATTCTAAGTGTGATGAAAAACGGCGCGGTAGCCGGATATCCGATGCAAAACATCAAAGTTTCTATCTTTGATGGCAAAGAGCATCCTGTAGATTCTAAACCGGTCGCCTTTGAAGCGGCGGCTCGCGGTGCATTTAAAGCCGCGATCAAAGAGGCTCGTCCAGTTCTCTATGAGCCGATTATGATGGCTCGTATTACTGTCCCCGATTCTAATATGGGAGACGTGATGGGCGATCTCAGCACTCGCCGTGGACGTGTACAAGGCACCGATATTGAGCGCGGTTCCACAACTGTCATCGCGACTGTTCCTTTGGCAGAGATGTTGCGCTACACCAGTCAACTTCGCTCCATCACGGGCGGACGTGGCTACTTCACCATGAAATTTGAAAAATACGATATTGTCCCCTCCCATGTAGCAGATGAGGTCATCGCGGCATCAAAAACGGAAGAGGAAGAAGAATAAAAAGTGTAACTACTCAACTTTGAGAGAATAAAACGCGGATTCTCGCGAATTAAGCAGGTTTACGCGGATTTAAAAACTTTTTTCGTTTTATCTGTGAAAACCAGCAAAATCAGCGCAACCCCGTGTCCTATTTTTGTCGGGTTGAGCAGTTACTAAAAAGTAAACAAGTAATTGAAAATTAAAGAGCCATGCGAAAAAGCGCATGGCTTTTTTTGATTCATCTGCTTTGGTGTTTTTTCGGTAATTGCTTAAAGTATTGGAAATTACTTATTGCGTATTATGTAAAATTATTACGTTTTACGCGTAGGGGCGGAGGACCCTCCGCCCCTACTTGCAAAAAACAGTACATCTTGATTTTGAGCAATTATTTTTTTCGTTAAAAACGCTACAAATACTTCACGCTACCTTTACTTATTCTTTACATTTTCCCGTTATATTTGCGTACAAGACAAACAAACAACAGTATTGTGTAAAGCACATAAGGAGAAAAAATGTTTAAGAAAATAGCAATAGGTGTATTAGTTCTAACGGTATTAGGTGCAGGTGGTGCGGCGATGGTCTATAAAGGAACGACCGTAGAAACGGTTTCTGCAACAACGGATAATACTATTCAGACGCAAGGATACGGAAATAACGCACAAGTTCAAGAGAGTACTCCGCAAGGCTCCCCGAACATGGTTGCCGAAGGCTCTTTAGGTGAGCCGTGGTTGGAAACCGGCGTTATAGCCGCCATCGAAGATGCTGGTTTTGAAATGACCTTAGAAAATGGCGAAACCGCTTTTGTAGAATTGGGACCTGCCGATTATTGGACAAATCAAGGCATTATGCTTGAAGCTGGGCAAACAGTTACTGTGGATGGCTCAATTAACGAAGGGATGCTCCATGCAAGGGCTGTGTTGACCGCGGACGGGCAAATTTTACAGGTTCGTGATGAAAATGGTATGCCCTTATGGAGTGGTGGTGTGAGCAACGCACAAGGTCAAAATGGGAGCGGTGGCGAATCCAAAATCCAGATTGATGAATGGCTCACCATCGAAGGGACTTTGATGTCTTTTCAAGGCGGCAATATGACCATGTCTACATCCGAAGGTGAAATTCTTTTCTTCAAAACCGGACAACCCCGCTTTTTTTCCGAGCAAGGAGTCAGTTTCCAAGTTGGCGATGAAATTGTCGTGGTCGGTTTTTATCTGGATGGAGAGTTTCAGGCTGGGGACATTACGCAAGTTTCAACCGGATTACGCGTCATGTTGCGAGACCCGAATGGTCGTCCCCTTTGGGCGGGTGCGGGGAATGGGGGCGGCGGAAAGGGGCAAGGTAATCGAGGTTAGAAAAAGGAAAAACGCAAAAAGAAAAGCTGATTGGCAGTACGCAAGTTGAGGTAACGCGCGAAGCGGTACTTCATCCGTCAAATTAGAAAAATCAGAAAAAAACTATGTTGCGCATAGCGTGTTCCGTGACCGTTTTTCACGAAACACGCTATATGTGACACGCAAGAGAAGAAAATTATGACAAAAAACGAATCCACCCCACCTGAAAGAAGTTCATTTTGGCGGCGTATTTTCAAATCTATTCAGCGTGACCCGATCGCGCCGGAAGATGACCGTGGCAGAATGAAGATGGTGATGAATAGTCTTATTTTGCATATTCACCCCACAAAAACATCCAAATCTGCGCTGAAATTCAATTACACTTTTGGGCTGGGCGGTTTGCTACTTTTGCTTGGCGTGGTTTTGGCGATAACGGGCGTGTTGCTGATTTTTGTTTATACGCCTTCACCCGAATTGGCTTATGAAAGCATGATTGCATTGCAAACGGAAATCTTTTTTGGTAATTTGATTCGCAATTTGCACCATTGGTCGGGTAATTTGATGGTTGTGGTGGCGGTTTTGCATTTGATGCGTGTTTTTTATACGGCAGGATTTAGCAAACCGCGCGAGTTCAACTGGGCAATGGGTATTGCGCTACTTTTGTTGATTGTCAGTGCAAATTTCACCGGATATTTGCTCCCCTGGGACCAACTTGCGTACTGGGCAATTACGGTAGGAATCAGTTTGCTCGATTATGTGCCGCTGGTCGGTGAGCCGATTACGCGGCTTTTGCTGGGTGGCTCGGAAGTTGGCTCGGCAACGCTCACCAATTTTTATGGTTTGCATATTGCCATTATTCCGCTTTCTATTTTCTCGATTGCCTCTTTCCATATTTGGCGGGTGCGAAAAGATAAAATTACCATCCCGCGGAAAATTGATGAGCAAGCAGATAAGGAGCGGGTCACGACTATCCCACACTTGGTTAGCATCGAATTCACTTTTGCGCTGGTCTGGATTGCTGTTTTGCTTCTGTGGGCGACTTTTGTGAACGCACCGCTAGAAGAAGCGGCGAATCCGGCGCATAGCCCCAACCCTGCTAAAGCGGCGTGGTATTTTATGGGATTTCAGGAATTGCTGATGCACTTTCATCCCCTTTTTGGGGCGATTATTATCCCGGGCGCGGGATTATTGGGTTTGCTTGCCATCCCCTACTTGGATGCGGATATGGACAGCGTGGGCGTTTGGTTTCGTTCCGTGAATGGACGCTGGCTCGCGTTGTTTAGCGCGAATCTTGGCGTAATCGGGGCGTTTGCCTTCGTTCTCGTAGATGAATACTGGCTCGATTTGCCCGGTTGGCTCCCCTTTTTGCCCAGCTATATCAGCAACGGTTGGATTCCTTTAGCAGGCGTTTTACTTTTGCTCATTGGCTTTTACGAAGGTTTAAAAGCGATGAAAGCGACCGCTTGCGAAGCTCGTCAGGCTCTATTTACTCTTTTACTCTCAGCCTTTATCACATTCACCATTATCGGTATCTTCTTTCGTGGTGAGGGGATGGCTTTTATAATGCCGTAATTTTTTTGTACACGGAGTTCCATGGATCACACAGAGAAGAGCTTTGTTTTTTCAAAAAAACAAAAAGAGTTTTTCTCCGTGTAATCCGCGTTCTCCGTGTACAAAAAAAGATACAACAACTCTTTGGAGCAAAATCATGTCTACATCAAAAGTATCACGCCGAGACTTCCTTAATCTAGCTTGGGGAGCGGCGGGTGTTTTGGCTATAACCGAATTAAGTTTTGTCGGCTTTAAATTTCTCTCTCCGCGTGCTACAGATGGCGAGTTCGGCGGGGAATTCAATCTCGGTGCTTATGGAGATTACCCCCTAGGGAGTGTCACTCCCGTTGAAATGGGACGTTTTTATCTCGTGCGCCTAGAAAATGGCGGATTTCTCGCCATTTATCGCAGATGTACTCATTTGGGATGCGCGGTTCCCTTCGACCAAGCCACGGGGGAGTTCACCTGCCCTTGTCACGGATCGGTGTTTACAAACGAGGGCGATGTACTTAATCAGCCCGCGCCGCGTCCGCTGGATTTGTTCCAACTCACCATCAGCGAAGAAGGCGAAATTTTAGTAGATACGAGTTCTCCGATTGAGCGAAATCATACGAGCCCCGACGATGTTTTTTATGCGTAGAGATAGACCTGCTAAAAAGTGCATTGCGAGTCGGGCTGAATAGGTAGACTTGATATGCAACGCATCTTAATAATCAAGGAAAAAAAATGACAACTCCAATGAAAATAACAGGATTTTTGGCAACGCTCATTATTCTTGCCATAGTCCCCGTTTATAGTTTTCTTGAACCGCAAAATCAGGAAAGCCAATTAAATAATTACTATACCAACGCCGTGCTAACCTCAACGGATTTATACGCTGAAAACTGTGCGGTTTGTCATGGGGCAGTTGGCGAAGGGATTGGGGCGACTCCTCCGCTGAACAGTGAAGCCGTCCAAACGATGTCTACAAATGATCTTGCCAAAGTTATCTCGCGCGGGCGAGGCAATACCCTAATGGCGGCGTGGGCTGTGGAAGAAGGTGGCATTTTTAGTGCCTCGCAGGTTTCCGACTTGATTATTTTCATTCAGCAGACAAATTGGGATTATGTAGGTGCACGCGTTGCAGAATTAGGTTTAATTCCCCCCGAAGTCATTGAAATGGAAGTTTCGGAAGAAATGCTCTCCTCTTTAGCGTCTCTCGAAGGTGGGGAAATGCTCACGGCAGGTTTGCAAACTTATGCTGATAATTGCTCAGCTTGTCACGGTGCAAACGGGGCAGGGACAACCATCGCACCGGCAATCGATTCTGCTACTTTACGCGCCAAGCCAAAAGAGGAAATTATTGCATTGGTCAATAACGGCGTAAACGGAACGCTCATGGTGAGTTGGCAAAACATCCTCACCCCCGAAGAAATCAATGCCACTGTGGATTTGATTTACCGGTGGCAAGACCTGCTCGCCACCGGCGTAGATTTCCCCGAAGCGGAGGTGATGAGTATCCCTGCCTCGCCCGAACTCATCGCCGATGGTCAACAACTCTTCAATATCGCCTGCAAATCCTGTCACGGTGTGGATGGCTACGGCTCACCGATGGCTCCTGCCCTCAACAATCAACTTTTCCTCGCAGAAACCCCCGATGCGGTCATTTATCAAATTATTGCGGGTGGCGTTTCCGGCACGATGATGCCTGCTTGGGGAAGTCGCCTGAACGATTATGATCTTCAATCTTTGGTGGCATTTTTACGAAGCACGGAGGCGAGCGCGCCCGCCATTCTCCCGCCTATATCGGGGGGATAGCCTTCTTGTCGAATTTGGTTTCTAAAATTTTGATGGAAGAAGAATAAAGTGGGACTTTCGCTTTCGGGCAGGAAAAGAGAGTGCATCGCACCAAAACGATGGGAACTTGTCATTCGATGGGCAAAATACTTGTCGATTAGCATCTTTTTGTCGAAGTTGGTGCGATGCACTACTGCTTGAGCGAAAGTCC
>CAZERH010000078.1:0-8362 GCA_964515535.1 uncultured Anaerolineaceae bacterium | reverse complement strand
ATCTGTCCATGCTCCCCACATAAAATAATTATCATTTGCTATCAACGAAGGTTTGAAGGCAATTTGAATGATTTTTGGGTTTTTCGGAGAAATGCGTGCCCAAGCAATATCGGCATCGGGATTATTTCCCTGATCGAAATAGAGCAAATCGTAACCATTGCCTTTTTGCGGGTGGTCAGCGCGGGTGGGGAAATCGTTGCCGACATCGTTATTGGTATCTTGCCAAATACGCACCCCGGTTGTAGACCACACGTTAGTTGGTTTTGTGACTAAAATCAGCCAATCGCCGCGTCCGTCTACATCCAAATCAAGTTCAATGCCGTAGTTTCCGCCCATCCCGCCGTTGTTGGGATTAACATTCGCAGTTTCGATTTCAACATAAGCCCAAGTGCCGGTGCGGTCAAGACGTGCTTTAATAATATCTAAATCGGGATAATAAATATCCATAGTCACGGCGTTAAAAGGACGTTCGAGGAGATTGGTGTCAAAATTTTCTCCCCCGTTGGCGGCACGTTGCGGAGCCGTGCTAGATGAATTTCGGTCAACAATATAACTTTCGTAATTATTGGGTGGCTCACCTGGAATCGTGAGATGGACAATGGTTGCTGTTGGGACTGCAACCTGATTTGGCACCGCAGTCGCGTTGACGGGGGGAATAGCAAGTGCCTGCGCGGTATATGTTCCGGCGACAGCGGTTTGTATCGCATTTTCGTTGTTTTCAGGCTGGGGGGCAGTGGATGTTCCGGGTAAAGAACAAGCAAGAATGAGGAGAATAAAAAGGGAAAGACCAATAAAAACATGGATATTATTTTTCTTTTTCATGCGCATACCTTTCTGCCGTAAGAGCAGTCTAAAAATGAAATCATCCTTTATATTATAGAAAATCTCTCCTCATTTTCAACTAGCCCATGCCTCCCACAGCTAAGGTTGTAGATGATAAAGTCAGCCAAATTCCCCGACAAATTTCCCATCCAAATCATTTGTAAAACCAGTTGAATTGCCTCCGCTTTTTCCTGTCCGTAATTTGAGACTAGGTTTTCCCAAATTTCAGGGTCGGGCGTGGCGTTATTTTCCGCCCAATTTTGCGCGTAAGCCAACGCTAAATACTCCTCGGGTGGCGTGTCTTTGGGGATGCGTCCCTCAAGCAATTCTGCCAACTCATCCTCAGAAACGCCACTTTTTAACGATTCTTTGAGATGGAAATCTCTGCAATATCGGCAACCGTTTACTTCGGTAACGACCATCATTAATCGTTCGCGAAAATCATAAGGAATTAATTCGCGCATTGTTTTACGGATAAAAGCCCGTTGACGAAAGATGTGGCGAAAATCGTTGAAAAAACTTCTTGCGTGACGGTAGTGTCGGCGTGTGAATGGGGGCTTGCTCATTATTTTTTGCCTTTTGGATGAATAGCAACGCGGCGAGCGTGATTTCAACTTGCGTGCCGATTTATTAACATCTGCCCAGCGTGGACGAGATCACGCCACGCGCCCGGCTTGGATATCTGAACGCAAACCTAAAACGCGCACTGCGGTCAATCCTGTTGAGGAGAAAAACCGAGTATCCGGGATAATCAGGTTAATTTTTCTCTTTCTTTCCCTTTAAAACAATCCGGATGGGTGTACCTAAAAATTCGTAGGCATCGCGGATGCGGTTTTCGAGAAATCGTCTGTAGGTGAAATGCATTAGCTTGGGGTTATTGACGTAAATCAGGAAAGTCGGCGGGTCGGTGCGAACTTGGGTGGCGTAGTAAATTTTTAGCCGCTTGCCGGATTGTAATGGCGGGGGATGTGCATCTTGAGCATCGCGCAGGAGGCTGTTTAACTTTGAGGTTGGGATGCGCGTGAGCCGCGCCTCTTGCACTTTTAACGCAAGCGGGAGTATTTTATCTACGCGTTGCCCTGTTTTTGCCGAAATGAAAAGAAGCGGAACGTAGGGCATAAAATTCAACTCCTGAAGAATCCTTTCGGTATAGTAATTCATCGTGTAGGAGTCTTTTTCTACGGCATCCCATTTATTAACGAGGACAACGGTGCTTTTCCATGCTTCGAGGATATAGCCTGCTATGTGCAAATCTTGGGCGGTGATGCCGCTCTCGGCGTCAATGAGGAGCAGTGCTACATCGGCGCGTTCTATGGCTTTATGAGCGCGCACAACGCTATAACGTTCCACGCCGGAGTCGATTTTGCCGCGTTTTCGAATGCCTGCGGTGTCAATTAGGGTGAGCGGAATGCCTTCGTATTCAAGTTGTGTGTCAACGGCATCGCGCGTGGTTCCGGCTATTGGGCTAACAATTGCGCGCTCTTCTCCGGCTAATTTATTGAGCAAACTTGATTTGCCCGCGTTGGGCTTGCCCACAATGGAAATTTTGATAGTATCGTCTGTCTCTGCGTCAGTTTCGGGGAAGGCTTCAACAAGCCTATCGAGCAAATCGCCAACATTTGCCCCATGTACGGCAGAGATGGGAAAAGGTTCGCCCAGTCCCAGTTCGTAAAACTCGCTGGCGGCATTACGGCGGGCGTCGTTATCGCATTTATTAACTACAAGGTAAATTGGCGGGTAAAAACTACCATCGGCGAGTTTTTTTTGGCTACGGCGTAAAATTTCTGCCACTTCTATATCGGGAGGGGTGGGACCGCTTCCGCCGTCTGTGAGGAAGAGAATTGCGTCACATTCTTCAATGGCAACTTGTGCTTGGGATTTGATATCCGAGATGAAATCCGCTGATCCGATTGACAGAGGGGTGTTTCCGCCGTGTGTCGGGTCGATTCCGCCGGTATCTATGACATCGAAATAAATCCCATTCCAATCCGATTCTGCTAAGATGCGATCGCGGGTGGTGCCCGGAGTATCATCTACAATGGCGAGACGTTCTCCAACAAGGCGATTAAAAAAGGTGCTTTTGCCCACATTTGGGCGTCCTACGAGGGCTACTACTGGTTTTGACATAAATCCTGTTCCTTTTGGCAACATTTTGTGTTGCTGTTCCCAAAAAATTATAAAATTAGGGTGACACGGTTGGTGTGGCAAAGGGTATTTCGCTAATTGTAATTTCTACGCTTTCTAATAGAATAGACTCAACGCTAATTTCATCGTTTAATATCTCAACCTTCGGCACGAGTTGATATTCGCCAACCGTAAGCCCATCTACATCAACGATAGCGCGCAAATCGTCAACGGTGAAGTCTTCTAGCACAGAGAGCGGACCAGAAATAATGACATCTATGGTTAGCGGGGATAATTGTGCGAATAAAGCAGGGTTGAGGTTAATCACCTCAAGCGTTTTTTTAGATATGGTTATACTGCCCAAAATAGCTTCTATGCTCACTTGTACCAAGACACTTTGGTCGCCGACAATTGAAACGTTTTCCGGCAAAATCAGTTCTAAGCGAGACGTAATACTCTCGCTTGCACCCTCAATGTCGAGTGGTGCGGTTTCAACAACGCCGGGCAAATCATTTATTAATTGTGTGTCAGCAGAATAAATTGTAATAACGGGCGGAAAAACAGAGATGTTAGTGAGGCGGTAAAGATTGGCAACTTGTCCCGTTACGCCTACCTTCACCGCGATGTCTCGGTAGCCGCCTTGTTGGCTAATCGGGATGAGTAAATTAATCCCTTCAGGGGTGAGGTTGACACCGTGCACAGCCTCATCAAACTCATCCAGCATTTCTAGCGAAAGCGTTTCGTCTATGCTTTCGCTGGCATCACTTAAATTGAAAGATGCGTGTATTGTTGTCACTTTATCTACTAAAGATTTCGGACCGGAAATCGTAGCTTCTTTAACGGTGTAGATCGGTGTACCAGCCTGATACCCAACTGCAGGTTCGCCTGTGATTTCCATTTTTATCGGGACAGTACGCGTGGTCAACTCTTCCAGCGTTATTTGAACAGAGGCTGGCAAAACGGAAATAATTTGTGTCGGTTGGATGCTAATTTGGATTTGTGGCTCCAGCGTGTATTCTCCAGCTTTAAGCCCGGAGAGATCTAAAATCGCATGGATGCTTCCCTCATTTGCAACGAGTTCTTCCCAGATGGAGCGGGGCGCGCGCAAGGTTAGCTTGATTTGCTCCGAATAATCATTGGTGATGAGAAGAGCGGTATCTTGCCCCACTATCTCAATTTCAATCGGTACGGGATAAGCAAGCTCCTCATTTGGGTCTGAGGCATTAACCGCCGCGACCCAAACGCCAATTGCGAGAAGCAGAGCAAGAAGAAAAGAACTGACATTTTTACCAAATCCGCGAAACATATTACGCTTCCTCTTCCTTTTTATGCTTAGAGAAAAAAGGTAAATATAGCGTGAAAAAGTTTGCACTACGCGTTAAACCTGAGGGGCGGTAAAAAGCAAAAAGGATATTTTCTAAGCGTTCCAGACTCAGTTGCCGAATAATTCGCCCGCTTTGTGCGATAGAAATGTTTCCGTTTTCTTCTGAGACCACTAACGCGAGCGAGTCACTTTCTTCCGAGATGCCTAGGGCGGCACGATGTCGAAGTCCCATCTCGCGTTCGGGGGAGCGGGCGAGAATCCCGCTCGAGGAGAGGGGCATGATACAGGAAGCCGCGGCAAGCCTAAAGTCGGCGATGATGACGGCTCCGTCATGGAGGGGCGTGTTCGGATAAAAAATCTGCAAGAGAGTTTCGGGCGTGATGATGGTATCCATCTGCACCCCTGTTTCTATATATTCGGCAAGATTATCCAAGCGTTGTAAAACAATCAATGCGCCGTGCTGACGGGCAGAGAGGCGCGCCGTTGCGCTGATGATGGCTTTAATCATCGCTTTCATTTTGACTTCGGCGTTTGGGCTGTTGAGAGGATGAATTGCTCCGGCGCGCCCCAAGCGTTCTAGCGCACGCCGAATTTCTGGCGCAAAAATGACCGGAATAGCCAAAAGCAAAGCGGGTAAGGTGGTGTTAATTAACCATGAAAATGCGGGTAAATCTAATAAGCTGGTCAGAAAGACAATAAAAACGACCAGTAAAAGAACGCCGCGCAAAAGAGCCATTGCTTGCGTATCGCGCAGAATATAGAGCAGAACAAAAAAGATGAGCGTGACGAGAAAAATATCAACTACGCTCAACCAATCCAGCCGCTCGAAGAAAAAGAGGATATTGCTCAGAAAATCGGTCACAAGAATAGAGGAGATAAAAAGGGGCTGGAGAATCCAGCCCGCAAATTTTGTCTAAATGGGGCGTAGCACCCGGTCTACGCGAAGTTGTTTGAAGAAGAGTGTTTTGTCGTCACTCAGCTTTTCTTTCGCCGAGTCTTGCCAGGCTTGTACGCCTAAAGATTCGGGAGTTCGTTTTTCGTAACCCAGTTTTTGCCAAAGTTCTTCTAGGTTTGCAATTTCGTCTCTTAAGAAGAGTAAAGAGGCTTCGCTTTGCAGAGATTTTGAGGCTTTTTCGATTTCTTCAACCAGAGCGGTTAACCCCGCTTCCGGAGCTAGGTTGGGATTGATGCAAAGGTCAACGGTACGCGTTACTAAATTTTCAACTTGCCATCCGGCTAAGCCGACTAATTTCTGATCTGATTCGAGGATAAAGAAGGCTTTTTCGCCAAAGGCTTCCATCACGTTCGCAGAATCCATCTCTATCTTGCCAAGTCGGGTCATCAATGCGGCAATCGCTTCTGCATTTCTCGGATGTCCGCGTTTGACGGAGAAATCTCCGCTTTTGACTTCAACAACCTCTTCTTCCTCTTCCTTGCGGTTGATTTTTTTCCAACCTGCGGAGACTTGTTTCCATAATTCTTCAAAAGAGCCGGTATTATCAATCATAATATCGGCGGCTTCAATTTTATCTTTTTGTGGGCTTTGGGCATGAATGCGCTGAATAGCTTCGGTTTCGTTTAATCCCCTTTTCTCTATCAAGCGTATTTTTTGCAAAGTTTCCGATGTGTCTGTAACCCAAATGCTATCGCATAAAGAGGCAAGATCGTTTTCAAGGAGTTTTATTGCCTCAATCACAATTACCTCGTGTTTTGAGCGTTTTGTCAAAAGTTCTATGGCTTGTCTCACAAAAGGATGGACAATTTCCTCAAGTTTTTTCATGGCATCCGGTGCGCTAAAAACCACTTGTCCCAGCTTAGTGCGATCAATTTCTTGGTTGGCATCCAAAAGCCATTGACCAAAGGTGTCTACAATTGGCTGATACGCCGGAGCACCTTTTGCCATTGCGCGGTGAGAGAGCGCGTCTGCATCAATACTATAAGCTCCTAAATGCTCCAGCATTTGACGCACCACGCTTTTTCCGGTGGCGATATTCCCTGTTAAACCAATTATGTATTTTCCTTGCCAATTGCTCACGATATTGCTCCTGACGAATAGATTTTATAGACGTTCCTATTTTACCGTATAAAAAGGGAAGAATACATCTTTTTTGGGGATTCAATAGGATTCTTGCAACGCGCGTGGTTTTGACTTGCCCTCGTTCACGAAAAATTGATGCGATGAGTGACAGCACGCCAGCCAAACACACGCGCGTATTTGACCATCTTCGCACAAAAGAGTATCATCATCCCACCTCAGGTTGGTCGGGCGGTCGCGGCTCATAGAGTCGAGGAAAGTCCGCACTTCACAGGGCACGGTGCCAAGGAAATCTTGGGATGGAGAAATCTGTCGGATCGGGTCACAGAAAAAAAACCGCCCTCTAACGAGGGCAAGGGTGAAAAGGCGGTGTAAGAGACCACCGGTGCGCGCAGTAATGCGCGTAGCCAGACAACCCCCACCGGAAGCAAGGTCAAGCAGAGACGATGAGTTGCTCGCTCCAAGTCTCAGGTAGACTGCACAGATAGATGATCGCCTACGGGACGCAAGTCCCCGGACAAGATGCGGCTTATAGACCAGCCTGAGGCACTTTTTGCAAATTTCTCTAGGGAGAAAGGCTATGTCCCATCAACTGCACAAGAGTTTAACCCGTATCCTAAGCACCGAAGGGATTCCCGTAGGCGTAGGATTTCTTGCGGACGAAAACCTGATAATGTTATAATCTTCTTTATAGAACAAAGGAGTAAAAAAAATGGAAACGACATTAAAATTATCTGTGGAGCAAGTCTCTACGGCTGTCCTTTTATTAAGCGAAGAAGAAAAAAACACATTAGCAGAACGATTACCAACTTTGCTCAAAATTTCTCCTAAAACAGAAAAAGATTACGATTGGCTTGCTTTGGCAGAATCTTCTTTTCATTTTTGGGATGATCCTGAGGAAGATATATATAACGATTTAATTCCAGATGATGAAGTAGGGAGATAATTATGAGTTATAAACGCGGAGAAATTGTACTTGTCCCTTTTCCCTTCACAGATTTTTCTCGCAAAAAGGCGCGCCCCGCTATCGTGCTTTCGCCATCTCAATTGAATAAGCACTCTCCTGATGTGATTTTGGCGGCAATTAGTTCAAAAGTTCCTGTTGCGCCAAACGAATTTGAATTGGTGCTTCAACAAAGCAATCCGGCTTTTTCAGGAACCGGATTGCTAGTTGACTCTGTCATCAAAGCAAATAAATTAGTTTCGATGGAGCAATCTTTAATCTATAGAGGACTGGGGAAAGTTACAGATAAAATTTTACGTGAATTAGATCAGCGAATTACCTCGGCACTTGGGTTAGGAGAGATAGAGTAAAGAGGCTGGGAGAAAGTCTATGTCCCATCAATTGCATAAGAGTTTAACCCGTATCCTAACCGCCAAGGGAAATCCTGTAGGCGTGGGATTTCTTGCGGATAAAAACCTGATCCTGACCTGCGCGCATGTTATCGAACAGGCGGTTGGACAGAAAGAAGAAATTCAATTGGATTTTCCTCTGCTCGCGCCTGGAGATATTCTCTCAGGGCGTATTTCTTTTCGGGATGATGATGAGGATATTGCCTGCATCGAGATTGCCGATTCTCCGCGGGATACACGTCCCGCACATTTGGTACAGACCGAAGAGCTTTGGGCGCATCGCTTCCGTGCTTTTGGCGTGCCTGCCGGACACGATAGCGGAGTCTGGGCATCCGGCGTGTTGCGGGACAAAAATGCACAGGGCTGGCTACATATCGAGGATACTAAGACAACTGGCTTCGCCGTCCAACCGGGATTTAGCGGCGGCAGGTAGAGTACAATAGCACGATGGTTTCTTGTTGAAAATTTCGGAGGTGAATTATGACTGATAGAAAAGTAAAAGTAACAAAATTAACGGTGGGGTTACCCTTTAATTTGGGTTCTCTTGAATTAGAAAATGATGAAGCACAGATGCGTGCCGCGTGGTCTCTATATGTGGAATTATCCACCCGTATTTCGACCGTACCTTTAGACGAAGGTGCGGGTATTTTACGAGAAGCATTAACTTCTCTCTACAATATGTTTAATATCACGCGCCAAATTCT
>CAZERH010000077.1:0-8386 GCA_964515535.1 uncultured Anaerolineaceae bacterium | reverse complement strand
TAGGGTGGCAACTTGAATAAATCGCGGTGTGTTTCGTAATTCTCCATAATATCGCCGATATAGCAGGAGCCAAGCCCAAAAGATTCTGCCGCTACGACCGCGTTTTGTGCTGCGATCAGTGCATCTGAGCAAGCCAGAAGCAAGTCGCCTTCGGTGGGTTTGCGCAGTTCAATCTCACGTTCGGCGCAAAGCTCTTCCACGCCCGCATGGATGAAATAATCGTACCAGCGTTGATAATCTGCCAGAAAAATCCACACCATCGGCGCACGCGCAATAAAGGGCTGATTATCGCAAGTTTTCACGAGCGTATCTTTAATGCTCTGTTCGGTGATATCTAAAATCGAGTAAAACATCATATTCCCCGCGGTGGGGGCGCGCAAAGTTGCCTCAAGAATTTTAGTTTTTACCTCATCTTCGATCGGGCGTTTCTCAAAAGCACGAACGGATTTTCGGTTTAATAGTAAATCAAGAGTTGTGTTCATTGGATTTAAGCTCCTTTTATATAGGTTGCACAATTCTACCCTAGTTGAGTTTTAACCTTCTCCCGACAACAGCAATCCTCATCCCATATTTCAAATTGCGAAAAAAACATATTTACATCTTTTTCATGTATAATAGGCGCAATCCTTTAAGGATTATTTAATAATAAATTCTCTGCCGCCAAATTGCGGTCGTAACTTTAAATAGCTTTTCTGAAAATTGTAGGGTTCGCCCTTCTGAATTTTATTTGGGGAGCCTATCTGTCATAAATGATGGGCAATGATGTGAGCAAGACAAAAAATAAATATGCGCCATTAACACATCATTTCGGATGACTTTGATTGTTTATTTTTGCCTATTTCTGATTCCCTATCACCCATAGGTTCATCCACAAACAGAAACTTTTTAACAGTCGTGACCTCTCGGTAGGCTCACGACTGTCTGTTTTTAAGGATGAAAAAAATCACCGCAATCAAATCCCAGCGTAAAAATACAGAAAGAGTAAGTGTCTTTTTGGATGGAAGGTTCGATTTTGGGATCGCGCGTGTTTTAGCCGGTTCATTGCAAGTTGGGCAATTTCTCGGTGAAGACCAGATTGCCGCGTTAAAAGCGGATGATGAACTGGAGAGCGCATACCTAAAAGCGATTAACTTTCTCAGCTACAGACCGCGCTCTTCGGCAGAGATACGCAAAAATCTACGCAAACACGAAATCTCGGAATTGTGCATTGAGCCAACAGTAGAACGCCTGGAAAAACAGGGTTTTGTTAACGACAAAGATTTTGCTGAAGTTTGGGTAGAAAATCGCAACGCATTTCATCCGCGTGGAAGACGAGCCTTAGCTTATGAACTCCGTCAAAAAGGCATCGCAGATAGCGTCATTGAAACTACGCTGGAAAAAATGGTCAATGAGGAAGAATTAGTTTATCAGGCAGGCATAAAAAAAGCGAAAAAACTAGCCAAACGTAATCTCGAATGGCAAGATTTTCGTCAAAAACTCACTGCTTTTTTAGCAAGACGTGGTTTTAATTATGGCGTAATTTCTCCCATACTTTCACAATTATGGGATGAAGTGCAGGAAGATGAGGCGTGAGCAGAAAAAAGCGATTCGCCAAAGAGATGTAAGCCGAAGGCAAGCAGGCTAAAAACGCGCGCGAATCGGTTTTTCATCCAATATAAAATAAAAACGAGGAATATCATGAACATAGTAATAGGCATAATTGCTCTAATCATCGGTGTTGGGATTGGCTTTATGGTCAATCGTTATCTGAATGAACAAGAGTTAATAAAACAGAAAATGACCGCCGAAGATATTGTTAAAGGGGCAACAGAGCAGGCGCGTTTGATTGAAATTCAGGCGAGAGACGATGCTTTAGCGTTGACGCGAGAAACGGAAAAAGAAATTACTCAACGCCGCAAAGAACTTGTTCAGGATGAAAATCGAATTCAAAATCGGCGTGGTGAGCAAGATAAACGCGCCGAACGTTTGGAGCAACGTGAACAGACGGTGAACAATCGTCAAAGTGCTGTGGATCGCCGAGCCAATGAAGTGGATAAGCAACACGAAGTCCAAATGAAGAAATTACAAGAGATTTCGCAGATGACGACCGACGAGGCGAAGGAGATTATTCTTGCCGAAGTGGAAAAAGACGCGCGTGGCGATATGGCGCGGATTGTGCGTCAGATTGAGGCGGAAGCAAAAGCGGACGGTGAAAAACGTGCCAGAAAGTTGATTGCAGATGCGATTCAACGTGTGGCTTCGGAGCATGTTTCTGAGGTGACTTCTAAACTTGTGCCGCTTCCCAATGATGATATGAAGGGGCGGATTGTTGGCAGAAACGGGCGTAATATCAAAGCCTTTGAGAAAGCCGCTGGGGTAGACGTAATTGTTGATGACACGCCCGAAGCTGTCACGATTTCTTGTTTCGACTCGGTGCGCCGTGAAATTGGTAGACGTGCGATGACGCGCCTGACGCTGGACGGACGAATTCACCCCGCGCATATTGAGAAAATTGTGAAACAAGAGGCTAAAGCCGTTGATAAAGTAATGGCGGAGGCAGGTGAGCAAGCCGCGTACGATGCCGGAGTTAGCGGTTTGAAACCTGAGGTTTTGCGCATGATGGGCAGATTGAAATTCCGCACTTCTTATGGGCAAAATCAATTGGCTCACGCGGTAGAATCATCGAAACTTGCCAGTATTATCGCGGCGGAGTTGGGCGCAGATATAGAAATTGCCAAATTGGGCGGTTTTTTGCATGATATTGGCAAAGCGATGGATCATAACCAAGAGGGTACTCATGCTCAACTTGGGGCGGAATTCTGTAGGCGTTATGGTGTTAGAAATGAAAAAGTGTTAAACGCGATCGCATCTCATCACCATGAAGTTGATCAGGCATCGGTTGAAGCAGTCATCACCGAAGCCGCTGACGCGATTTCCGGTGCACGTCCGGGTGCACGCCGAGAGGATTTGGAAGCCTATATCAAACGCATCCGCGCTCTCGAAGATTTGGCAAAATCCTTTAAGGGTGTTGAACAAGCCTACGCAATTCAAGCCGGACGTGAAGTCCGCATTATCGTTCGTCCGGACGATATTGACGATTTTACGGCGGGGAAATTGGCACGCGATATTGCCAAACAAATTGAAGAGAATATGCAATACCCCGGTCAGATTAAGGTAATTGTAATTCGCGAAACACGGGCGATAGATTACGCGAAATAAAGAACTCACGAAATTACACGAAAGTTAAAAGAAAAGAGTCGGAGATTAATCTCCGACTCTTTTTTGCTAGAAACCTTTAGGTTAATCTACAAAACGATATTTGACCAATGCCCAAATCGCTTCAAAGGCATCGTGGATTTTGATTTTTTTTCCGTCCGAATAATCGCGCGGGTTGAAAGTAATCGGGACTTCAAAAATGCGCACTTTCTTCTTGAGAATTTTCGCAGTGAATTCCGGCTCAAAGTTAAAACTGTTCGAGTGGAGGGTAATCCCGTCTAGCACTTCGCGGCGAAAAACTTTATAGCCGGTTTCCATATCGGTCAGGATGTTGTTGTAGAGAATATTTGTCGCCAGCGTGAGCAGTTTGTTGGCAATCATATGCCAAAACATGGTTGAACGGCGAGCCGCGCCCAAAAAGCGGGAGCCGTAAACAACATCTGCAATATCTTCTTCAATTGGTTTCAAAAGGGCGGGATAATCGCGCGGGTCATATTCTAAATCGGCATCTTGGATGAGAAAAACATCGCCTTTGGCTTCGGCGAAACCTGTGCGTACTGCCGCACCCTTGCCTTGATTTTTCTCATGCAAAATAACGCGAACTTTGTCTTTTCCATCCAACTCTTTCAAAATATCACGTGTGCCGTCTGTAGATCCATCGTCTACGATGAGAATTTCCCACGGCAAGCCTGTCGCTTGCACTCGGCTAAGTATTTCGGTGATATTTTGAACTTCATTATATACGGGAATAATCACTGATAGTTTCATGGAGCGGATTATAAACTCAAAACCAAAGAAATGGCAAATTTGGTTAGGTGTCAAAATTTCTAGCCTGAGTTAGAATAAGGACGGAGATAATTATGAAAAAATACCAGTTTTCTTTGATTTTGTTGTTTTTTGTTTTTCTAACAGCATGTAGTATGGAAATTTCAAAAGTGGACGACGCGTCTGCCCCAACTGTGGGCGTTATTACCGCAACGCTGTACCCTACCTTTACACCGCGTGCGACCGCGACCCCTTTACCTGCTACCGCGATCCCAACTGTGGAGCCGGTGACAGGCAAGGTGACGGCACAAATCAATCTGCGAGAGTATCCTCGTGCATCGAGTGCGTCTTTGGGGATATTGGGCATTAATAGCGAAGTGGAAATTATCGGAAAAAATGCGGACGAAGATTGGTACCAACTGAATGCTGAGTTGGCAAATGGGGAACGCGTCACCGGCTGGGGGTCGGCAGAATTTATTTTAACGGAGAGCAAGCTCAATGTTCCGGTCGTTTCGGGCGGAGATGTTTCCGCGGTCGAGGAGGGGATGAATGGTCAGGTTACGCAGAAGATTAATGTTCGTTCAGGTCCCGGTGTAGAATATGATGCTTTAGGGATGTTAAACGCGGGCGATAATATCTTTTTAATGGCTAAAAATCTCACGGGAACGTGGATGCAAATTGAATATGCACAGGGGGATGAGGGCAAGGGTTGGGTTTTTGCGACTTATGTGGATAGTGAAATTTTTGACGATTTGCCGATTGCCGAGGGTGCGGTTGCAATGGCTACAGAGATTGCGGCTACAACAGCTCCCGTTTATACGCCTGCTCCCGATGATGGCGATTCGATGGAAGAACCGGCGATTGAGATTGTTTTTTCTGCCTCTAACTCGCGTTCTTTTAGTTATAGCAGTGATTTATCTTCCCCCGAAGGGGATGCGGAGGATTGGGTCGCATTTCATCCGGATTCCACAGAAGATCGCGTAGATTTGTTAATTGATTTGGATTGCGAGGGGAATGGAAGCGTTTATGTTGAGTTGTGGCAAGGGGGGATTAAGTTAACGGAATGGGAGCCTGTTTCTTGCGGTGATACTGATTACCCGCTAAATATGTATAAAAATGTGACTTATCAGTTTCGTTTGATGGCAAAGAGAGCGAGTAAGTTAGAATATATTAGTTATACGTTGCAGGTGCGCGCCGCACCTTAAAGGAGTTTTTATGCGAAAAGAGATTCGATTTGGCTTATTTTTCCTTTTCTTCTCCTTCTTTTTTCTTGCTTGTCAGGCGCAGGAAAATCCTGTAGTAGAAGAAATTCCAGAAATCATTGTCACTCTTATGCCCTTGCCGCCAATAGACTCCCCCTTTTCAGAGACACTGGTTTCACCTACAGCAACACCTACAATCGCGCTTTATGCCATTTTAGAAGAAGTGGAAGGAAGAGTTGAAGCAAAGGAGGCTGTTGAAGCGGAATTTTCGCCCGCGGAGAATGGGCGGATGGTTAATGAAGCGGGGGAAGTCCGTACGCAGGAAGATGGGTACACGCGCGTAGATTTTTCTTCCGGTACGATTATTCGGATGGCTCCGCTTTCTCATTTCACTTTGGTATCTAACGAACTTGAAGGCGATAGTTTACTAACGCGTCTCACACTTGAGATAGGGCAACTTTGGATCGTGCTAAATGGCGGAAGCGTGGAGGTTGAAACGCCCTCCGGCGTGGCGGCTGTGCGTGGTTCTTATATGATGGTTGAGATTGATCCGAAAACCCAAGAGGCATTTGTTTCATGTTTAGAGGGGTGTTGTATTCTCTCAAACCCCGCAGGAACTTTAGAACTTTTTGACGGTGAACGGGCAAAATTACAACCTGCCGATTTCACATCAGGAGATTTTATTCTTCCCCCAATTGAAGAAATGAGCGAAAGAGATTTCGCCGAGTGGATTTTTTCAATGCCTGAGGCTCAAGACATTCTTCCCTATCTTGCTGAAAAAGGGATTTTGCCCTGGGACGATTGGCAAAAATTCCTGCCGGATGAAAACGGTAATCATCCCGACTTAGACGAACTTCTTCCCAATGGAGACGGGTTGCTTGACGGGAACAATCTGCCTGATGGAAATAACCTGCCCGATGGAAGCAATCTGCCAGACGGGAGCAATTTACCCGGTGGCGGCTTTGGTAACTAGAAAATGAGCATAAAAAAACTTCCTTCGCAGGCAATTCTGCTTCTTATTACAGTAGTTATACTCATCCTCTCGGAGATATTTGCCACATTTCCCTCGCTAATTACGCCCACAGAAAGATTGGATCTCGCGGCGCGGGATACCGCCATGCGTTTACGTGGAGTCCAAGAACCGGATGAGAGAATAGTTATTGTAGCCATAGATGATTTTTCCTTTAACTGGACGGGTTATGCCTGGCCCTGGTCTCGTGCATATTTTGCCGAAATCATTCAAGTACTCAACGATGCGGGGGCGCAAGTTATCGGTTTAGATGTTTTGCTCTTTGAAGAAGCCGAAGATGATGAAATCCTTGCCGATGCCCTCGCTAAAACGCCAAATTCCGTTGGATTGGTGCAAATCTACAAAGACCTTCAAGGCGTAGAATCTCTCCGTTTGCCTCAACCCGTTTATCGAGAAGTTTTTGATGGTTTGGGCATTACAGAAATCAAATTGGATGATGATGCGGTAGCACGTTCTTTGCGCGTTCAGAATAATTATGACAAAGATTTTTTCAACTGGGCATTTGAAGTTGTGCGCTTATACGAAAACGCGCCGCCGTTTAGCGATTTCACCCCTTTTAGTATTATGCTGGGTGATGAAGAAATTCCGCTTCAAAACAATCGTATTCTCATTAATTATAGAGGTCCTGCAGAAACTTACCCCACCTATTCTGCCGCGCAAGTTGCCTTGGGCGATTATCCGCCAGAAAATTTCAAAGACAAAATAGTGCTGATTGGGGCTACATCGGTCACGTTGCAGGATATTTACCCAAGCCCGTTTTCCAGCCAAACGCGGACTTCGGGCGTAGAAATTGTCGCAAACACGGTCGATACGCTCCTCAATCACAACTATATCCGCATCGCACCGCTCTGGGTTAATATCCTATTTGTTTTGCTGGCTTTACTCATCTCACGTTTGTTAATTCGCGGAGAGAGACCTAGTTTTAGCCTTAGTCTCATGCTTGGCGCAATGGTCATTTATGGCATTATTTATCTTCTTAGTTTTATAAAGACGGGGCTATATTTACCCTTTATTGCCCCCGAAACAATGCTTTTGCTGGGCGTAATAATACCCACTTTAGAACAAGCTCTTTCGCAGGAAATGGAAAAACGCCGTGTACGTAAACTTTTTTCGCGTTTCATTTCTCCTGAAATGGTCGAGCAACTGATTTCTACCCAAGATATTAGCACGCTCAATAAACGCAGTGAAATCACCATTTTATTTTCAGATATTCGTAGTTTCACCACCCTTTCGGAACGCCTTACACCCAGCGAAGTGGTTGGGTTGCTCAACCCCTATTTAGATGTGATGACGCAAATTGTTCACAAGCACGGCGGTACAGTGGATAAATATGAGGGGGACGCGATTGTGGCGTTTTTCGGGGAACCGGTGCGATACGAAGACCACGCCCTGCGCGCCGCCCGTGCCGCCCTCGACATGCGGCTTGCTCTCGTGCAATTAAAAAAGGGATGGGAGGAGAAGGACATCTTGCCCCCAAATTTCAACTTCGACATCGGCATCGGCTTGAACAGCGGTGATGTCTTTGTCGGCTTGCTTGGTTCCGAAGAACGCATCAATTACACCATTATCGGAGATAACGCCAATCTTGCGGCGCGCCTACAGGATTTGAGCAAAGTCTATGGCTGGTCAATGATTATTAGCGAAAGCACTCATGAAGCTATTCAAGAAGAAATGGAAACGGAATATATTGAGGCAAGACAGGTGAAAGGGAAAAGCGAGCCGGTAAAGATTTATAAATTATTAGGGAAGAAAGAAACAGGAAAATAAGAATTAAGAACAAAAAAAGCACCTGAAATCAGGTGCTTTTCTCTTGGCTCCTCATCTTGGACTCGAACCAAGAACCTAGCGGTTAACAGCCGCTCGCTCTGCCAATTGAGCTAATGAGGAAGGCGACCGAGATTATATAGTTAAGGCGGGTTTGTGTCAAGGAATTTTTTGCGTTTTTGCAAAAAAAAAACAAAAAGAGCGTGGCTTTAAAGCCACGCTCTTTTTTTCTATTGTAAGACTATTTTTTAGTAACCGGTGGAGATAGAACCATCTTGTAAACCGGCATCAATTTCAGCCAATTTGTCTTTCACAGCTTGAGGAACAGTGTCGTCAAAATCGTGGAAGCCGGCTAAGCCGGTGGTACCGAAGAAGCTGCCGCCAGGGAATTCGCCTGCGGCAGATGCACTAATCAGGTCAAAAACGCCGG
>CAZERH010000076.1:0-8436 GCA_964515535.1 uncultured Anaerolineaceae bacterium | reverse complement strand
GTGCTTGTGCAAAAGCTTCTTCAACTGTTTGGTCGCCGAGATAGATGCGTTCCAGAGCTTGGCTAACAGCATCATTTACCTTACCAGTGTTTTCTCCCCAGTAAGCAACACGGGTCAATTCAAAAGCACCGCCTTTGGCGATAGTAGCGTCGTTGGCATCTACCACATCTCCTAATTGTTCAGGATGGGTGGAGTAAGCGAAGCCGGTTTTGACGATTTCGCCCTGATTTTCAGCACCAGTGACGAAAATGGTGAAAGCAGCCGCAGCTTGCGGATACTTGGTTGCTGCATTGATGCCGATGCCGTTTGTGAAGATAATATCACCCTTGCCAACAGGACCGCCGGGTAATTCTTGCGCCACCCAGTTTACGTCGGGGAATTCGTTACGCATATAGTTGACCATCCAGCCGCCTTCGTAGGTCATACCCACGAGTTCTTTACTAATGGCTTCACCACACCAGCCAGCACCTACATCAGCGGCAGAAACTAAACTGCCATCAGCGTGCATGGTTGCTACATATTCAGCAGCTTCCAAAATTTCGGTACTGTCCAATAAAGGAGCACTAAAATCGTCGGTGGCATAAGAGCCGCCGTTGCCGAATGCCCAAGGAGCAAAGCGCGCCCAGTCAGCATTTTGGCAGAAACCACCATATTCGCCGGTCGCGGCAATGGCTTCGGAGGCTACTTTTAACTCGTCCCAGCCCCAATCGGCTGAAGGTTCGTCAATGCCAGCGGCTTCAAATGCGGCGGGGAGGTAAACCAAACCTAGCGTGCCCCAATCTTTGGGCAAAGCATAAGTCACGCCTTCTTTCGTAAAGATGGAAAGCAGGGCGGGAATGAAGTCATCACGGCTGGCTCCTGCTTGCGCCATATAATTATCCAGCGGCAATAATTGTCCGGTGGAGGCAAAAGCGGTCATTAGCTGATCGTCTACATAGAAAACATCAGCGGCTGTACCGCCTGCCATGGCTGCTTTCATTTTTGTTTGGAAATCAGCCGGGATGGGTTGATAATCTACAGTGACGGCCGGGCAAGCTTCTGCGAAGCGTGCAATGGAGTCGTGGTAAATCTGTTGTTCGGTTTCATCGCCCCAACCGGAGAAGACGATGGTTGCGCCATCTTCGACATCCATGAAACAATCGGTTGCTTCTGCTGGTTCTTTCACACTAGGTGCTTGAGTTTCTTTCTCTACTCCACCGCCGCAGGCGGCTAAGACAAAGCTCAAAATTAATACCCAACTAAAAAGGGTAAGGGTTTTCTTAAACATTATAAGTCTCCTCTTTCGATATTTTTATTAGTTTTGGCTCATGTATAAAAAAATGTGCATACAGGGCGAGATAAATCTCGCATTACTCTTCGTGGCGCGACATTCATGTCGCCTTGCACTTTTTCTACAGATAAGCCTTGGTTTTTTACAACTATGTAGTTATCTAACAGCATAGTTGAATACCAATATATTTGCTAATTGCTGAAATAAGAATGGGTTATCTGTCGATATAATCTCCTTTCTTTCCAGCCGCATCGGTTAGAGGGAAACCTCCGAGTCAGGCGTGCTATAATTGCTCGACTTTCTGTCCGTTGTGGATGGAGAGCTACGAGGGAGTCGTTTGCGGTCTGCCAGGACAAGGCAAGCGACTCTCTTATTTTTTTAATCAAGCACTTTCATTCGTTCCTTGATTTTGATAGGTTTATCGGGCTGAATCTCAACCCATAAATCTTTTCCTTGCAGCTTTATGGCAAAGGCAAGGCGATTCCAGTGAGTTGGTAATCGAGGGGAAAAACTATACTTCTCAGGCTCAAAAACCAGCCCGGCAAATCCAAAGATAATAGCCTGCCACAAAGCACCTGCCGAAGCACCGTGAAACCCATCTTTGGTGTTAAGGCGATTGTCTTGCAAATCGGTTCTGGCGGCACGCATAAAATGTGCATACCCTTCTTCTGGCTCGCCCATTATGCAAGCCAAAGTTGCGGTCACTGCCGGACCCAAACTGGATCCGTGTTCATGATCGGTGCGAGGGTGGTAGTAATCCCAATTGATCCGAATTTCTTCTTGAGAATACTGGTCACGCAACAGGTATTGGAGCATTAAAACATCGGGTTGCTTGAGAACCTGCGCCTGATTTGCCCCTTCGATACCCAAAAGAGTGTGCATAGATTGCGTTCTGGCGGGGTCGCGTAAAACAGTGAAATCAGCATCGCTCAAGTCAAAATATCCCTTGAATTGCTCAATTACACCGCCATCGTCTTTATTAAGGAATAGCTGACTACTGATTTCTGCCCAATTTTCTAAACGCTCGGCATTCAAATCGAGGGCTTCTGTTAATTCGGAGAGTCTGTCAGGCGAGTGTTGACGCAACCAGTCTAAAAGGCTTAGAGCAGTTTGCAGATGCCAAGCTGCCATTTGGTTTGTAAAAGCATTATCGTCAACGTGGTCGTGATATTCATCGGGTCCAATCACATCGCGCAGGTGGTAAAAACCGTCTGCTTCTTTCTTCGCACAACTGCTCCAGAAACGGGCACCCTCTAAAATCACGTCCGCCCCGTAGTTGCACATCCAGTTGTCGTCGCCGCTGACTCTCCAGTAAATCCAAGAAGCGTAAGCGATATCAGCGGTAATATGAATCTCAATGTCGCCGGGCCAAATGCGAAGCAGTTGGGTGGGGTCATCAAAATGGGGAACCCAGCGGGGGGTCACTTCTACGCCATCAGCGGCACTTTCCCAGGGAAATTGCGCCCCTTCAAAGCCATTTGCGGCAGCTTTTTCTCTGGCACCAGCCAAATTATGATAGCGATACATCAGCAAATTTCGGGCAATTTGGGGCTGCGTGAAGGCAAAAAAGGGCAAAAGAAAAATCTCTGTATCCCAAAAAGCGTGCCCCCTATAGCCATAACCGCTCAGCGTTTTTGCGCCAATACTTACTCGTTCATCTTTTCGGGGCGCAACAATGAGAAGCTGAAAAATGTTGAAACGCACTGCCAGTTGCGCTTCCTGATCGCCTTCGATAATCACATCGGTCGCCGCCCAATTTTCATCCCAAGCCTGCTTGTTTTCGGCCAAAATATCATCAAGATTACTTTCAGCGTGAAGCAAATTTATTGCTTTTTTTATTGGATTTTCTTCATCTCGACTGCTGACGACAGACATCTCTTTGACGATAGTCAATTGTGACCCCATCTTCATCGTTGCGGACGTGATTTGAGTTGGTTGCCCCCAAAGAGAGCAGATTTTGCGAGAGATGAACTCTGGTGCTGCCCCAAAAGCCCTCATCCGCATAGCTTGACCGATTTCGATCTGCGTGTGGCGAGTTTGGCTCTGCAACCAGATTAAATCATCCGTATATCCCTGATCGAGAATATCTATATGGCGCAACCCAAGATTATCTGTATGCCCCATCAGTCCGGCTCGCACTTCGATTTGCCCATCAAAGTTGAGGGGCGTAATCGTGTAGCGTGCCCCAATCAAATGTTGATTTGCCAAACTGCACCAGCGTTCAAATTCCAGCCGAACAATTCGTCCTTGAGGGCTACGCCAAGTGACTTTGCGGCTCAAAATGCCGGTAGATAGATCCAATTGGCGGTGATAATTTAGGATTTCGCTCTCTGGGGCGGCTAAAGAAAAGGCTTCGCCTTCCAAAGAAATTTCCAAATTCGTCCAATCGGGGATATTCGCCAACTCGGTAAAACTAATTGGCATATCATCGAAAACGCCGTGCAGGAAAGTGGTGCGTATCTCGGCAGGGTGGCGTTCTTCGTAAGTCCCCCGACTGCATAAATAGCCATTGCCGATGGTAAAGATTGTCTCTTTATGACCTAAACTGGCGGGGGTATATTCATCTTCTTCAACTATCCAGCCTTTTTGAGCATTTTCTAATTCGGCAATGAGGGCTTCCAAATTAACTTTGTTGAGGGCTTGCGTATCGGCAAAACAGAGGTGGGCACGCCCAACTCGTTCTTCTGGACCAATTCCTACAGCCCACATCCCAGCCGAGAGAGCCGCTTCAACGCCCGAAGCAGCATCTTCTACGACCACACATTGAGCGGGGGAAATATCCATCTCTTGAGCGGCAAATAAAAATAGATTTGGGGCGGGCTTGCTCTGATCAACGCTGTGACCATCGGCGATAACTTCAAAATAGGAGATAATATCCAAAGCCTCTAAAACGATGCGTGCGTTTTTACTAGCTGATCCAACTGCCAACTTGATATTTCTAGCCTTCAATGCTTGCAAAGTAGCCAAAGCACCGGGCAATAGCCTTTCGGCGGTGATTTCTTGAAGCGATTTGATGTAATAGCGGTTTTTGCGTGTCATCATTTCGTCAAATTTATTTGGCTCAACCGAATTACCGTCTAAAATAATTTCCAGTGAACGCTGTCTCGATACCCCTCGTAACCGCTCATTGACTTGTTGATTAAAGGGTAAATTTTCTTCATCGGCAAGACGCTGCCAAGCCAGATAATGATATTCAGCGGTGTCGGTTAAAACACCATCTAAGTCGAAAATAACAGCATGGATGCTCATTTACTGTGGTTCTCCAGTGGATTGGCGAATGATTAGCTTGGGAGGCAACAAAATTTGGTTCCCAATCGGCGTATGCCCATCCATGACCTGAAAGAGAAGTTCAACGCCGCGTTGACCAGCTTCCCAGATTGGCTGCCGAACGGTGGTTAGGGAAGGTTGAAGGTATTGACTGAGAGGGGTATCATCGAAACCGGAAATTGAAATATCCTTCCCTATGGTCAAGCCCAAATCGCGGGCAGCATTCATTGCGCCGATGGCTAAGGTGTCGCTCATGCAAGCCAAAGCTGTAGGGCGATCAGTAGCAGGTTGTTGGAGAAATCTTTTAGCACCATCATATCCGACAGAGACGGTGTTTTTACCGCGCCCAATCCGTCCATCTTCAAGCGGGATGTTGGCTTGTTGCATAGCTTGATAATATCCTTCTAAACGATCCTCCCCTGTACGAGAACTTTCAGGCCACGACAGAACAGCGATGCGCTGGTGTCCCAACGCCAGAAGGTGTTCAGTCATTTGGCGAAAACCGGCTCCACCGTCAACATCTATATAAGCAAAATCCCACTCTGGATTGGCTCGTCCAAAAGCAATAAAAGGGAAATCCAACGCCATCAGGTAGGCTACACGCGGGTCATCAAAGTCAATTGATGAGAGCATCAAACCATCAATGCGTCCCGATTGGATCAGATTACGGCACTCTTCTATTTGACTGTTTTTTTGCTGCCATGCAAAGGTCAGGATGTGGTAATCTTTTTGCTCTGCGACTGTGATGATGCTTTGCAGGAATTTTTCTAAAATGGGATTGTACAAATCAGGCGGTTCCGGTTGCCAAGAGTAGCCAATGAGATTGCTACGTTGCATCCGCAAATTACGCGCCCTGATATTGGGTTGATAGCCCAATTCCTGCACAATTGCTTGGATGCGATCTTTTGTATCAGGCGAAACAGTCCCCCGTCCTTTAAGGACTTTGGAGACTGTCTGGTAACTTACACCAGCTTGTTTCGCTACATCTTTGAGGGTAACTTGCTTTTTCATTTTCAAACTTATCCTGTATAGGCGAACGTTCGCCTATACAGGATAGCATAATTAGATTTTCTCGTCAATTCTTTTCTCTTACTTTCGTTCCAGACAGCCGCAGGAACGACGGATAACTAAGCCCTTACGCGCAACCTGTATCGGGTATGTTCTTGATCGGGGTTGCTTTCAATGAGTTCAACAAGACGTTGAGCCGCTTGCCTGCCCATTTCTTCATGTAGTCAGCGGGGGATCATGTAATTCTGCCCAACCAACATTATCAAATCCGGTGATTGCTACATTTTCGGGAACAGAGTGTTCTATCCTTTTACAAGTGCGTGTTGCGCCAATTGCTACAGCATCGTTAACTGTGACAATAGCAGTGAGATGAGGATATTCAGCCAAAGCTCTTTCCATTGTATCCATGCCAGTTTCGACAGTTGTATTGGATATATAAACGATATGGGGATCAAGCGAAGCCTCCGCCAAGGCACGCTCGTATCCGGCACCTCGTTCCTGACTACTAAACCACCCCTCTGGACCAGAAAGAAAGAATGCTGATACTCGCGGATCAGGTGAGGTGTCAGACGATAAACACTTTCCACATTTTCATGCAAGACACAATCAATACTTGATTTTCACGCACCATTTGCAATTGACGTGGTTTTTTCATGGCATCATTATCAACAGTTGTCGTCAAAAGGAGATAGCCAAGACGTTGGCAGACATCATTTATGCCTACAGAATTAAGCGATGAAGCAACAAAGCAGGAGAGTGCCGACCACTTATAAGTGATAAACCCGATATTTCGTGTGCGATTTGGTGGTTAGATTTTGTGCAGTGGCATTGGGCGTAAATTGCATTTCTTGAGCAATAGCCAATACGCGCGTACGAGTTTCATCCCCAATGCCCGGTTGGTCATTGATAACACGAGAAACAGTCGAAGTAGAAACCCCCGCTTTTTCAGCAACTTCTCGTAAGGTAGGTGATTTTGCCATATCAATGCCTTTTCGTAAAGGCATTACACAAAAAAAAGATGCTGAAGTCAACTATTTCTCGCTAAACCATCATATGAGATAAAAACACTCCCCGTTTTTTGTCACGGGGAGTGTGACATGATTATTTACAGGAATTCTTTCAAGAAATATCCCCTAATATATGACATATTTCTGTTCTTACATGTTTTAAGCTACATGTAGTGCGTGTTTTACAGAAGGTCTGAATTTATACCCGTATACACGGTTTTTACCGCGTAAGGCAGGTAACAGTGATGGTATAAGGAGACATAATATCAGCGCAAAAGCCACATGTTTTTCTTGTTTGTGGCTAGGGACGAACACAATTGGACACTTTTTTCCTGTGAAATGAAGAACAAAAGGGTTGTTGTAAAGGCATATATCACATCCCTACTATTCAACGACAATGGTCTCTCATAATCCCCACCCCAAGTATCTCTCGAAAGGAATCGCCCGTCTTGCGGAGCATAGTATCTCGCCCGGAGGTAGACCAAGCCGTTTGCGTCTCTTGCTTCGCCAGTAAAGGCATAGTTGGTTTTAGATGTGCCTACACTTTGGGTGATCTCTCCGTAGGGGGCGTAGCTTTGGGTGAGGGTTACCGCGCTATTTGTATCAATCAATTGCCACACAGAGCCAAGAGCATCACCCAAAAAGTATTCAGTTGTGCTACTTGCTTGTGCGATTCTACCGTTTTAAGCGCAAAAACAGGCTAAAAATGGCTTTTTCCATCCATGTGAGCGGCAGATTCCTCAATATAAAATTGCTAGCAGATAGAAATACCTTCGAAGCAATATTTTAGCCCAAAATAGAACAATTTGACACTTGGATTTAATCGTTTTTCTAGGTTTAGTGGAGTTTACATCTAGACACTTATATCAAGTTTACTTCCTTTCAGTTGAATGCTATAGAAAAAAAAGCCTTCAATGCCATCCACCATGAAAACAGCCACCAAAATGTCCCCATTATTCGTGCCTGTTTCCCTCTTATTATCACAAAAGCCTGTCGTAACTCTCCACGGATAGTGACTATCATCCCGGCCATACCCAAAGGAAAGAAGAGTGATATTTGCAAAAGTTTGGAAAATATTAGAGGTGTTAAATGCATACTTTCTGTCAGGAAATTTTCTGTGTGTAGTATTAATGTGGCAATAGAAATTGCAAACAAACTGATTTTTCCTGATAAAGACCTGTATTTGGGAGCAGATAGGCGAGATTGTAATCTTTTGACTTTCTTAATAAATGGCTTATTCATTATTATTGTCCTCCAGGCAAAAATCGTTCGATCACTTCATCAAAGGCGTAATTAAGGATTACATATGTTGTTCCATAAGTAGTACCCCATGTTATGATAACCGCAACGGGAGGAACCCAAAGTTGCCCAGTGTCTACGGCTACTACCAAACTAGGATCTAATATGGCAATAGCGGCCTCGCCTGCTATTGTGGCACTAAGATCTCCAATAGCTAAACCCTCAGCACCTTTTATTCCGGCACGCTCTAGTTTTTGTGCAAAACTTATATCCGTTCTGTCTGCATCTTCCAACAATTGGAGTATTACGTCAGCCCCAAATCCTATTTTCCCTGTGTTTTTTATCTTAAGCCCAGTCCAATACTCGTAAGTAGAAGTGCCAAAATCAATTATATCTACACCATTGCTTTCATTTTGCACCAATGCCCATGGCAAATACTCTTCCAGCCACCATTTATTGTAGCTTTTGCCTCCGCTACAACCTAAATAGGGTACGCAGAGTCCATGCTCAATACTAAAGCAAATGCTGGTTGTGCTAGGGTTGCAATCTTTGCTGTCAAAATTTTGACACATGCCGCTCGGGTCAGCATAATTGACCGGATTCCCCTCCACATACCCCCACCTATTCAGGGACGCGGGTCTCTCG
>CAZERH010000075.1:0-8517 GCA_964515535.1 uncultured Anaerolineaceae bacterium | reverse complement strand
CCTTTGAAGGGAACGGAGGCTTTTATAGAATCTTTTTCACGAAGTTGGCGAGGGGAGCGGGGTTTCGGTAGGCGGGATGGGGGTGTCGGTAGATGTAGCGGTAGGGAGAGGCGTATCTGTTTCGGTGGCGGGCAATGTTGGAAGCGGCGTATTTGTGGAGGGCGGGATAGGCGTAAGCGTAGCGGTGGGAGGCGTGGTGGCGGTAGATGTTGGGGAAAGAGTCGGTACGGGGGTTGGAGTAGGCAAGCTGAGTATCACGGTAATGATGCGCTCGGCAATGGCATCGCCTTTTTTCCCGCGCAGGGTTAATCGCAAGGTGAATTTGCCGTTAGATAATTCGTCATCCAAAAAATCCCACGTGGCTATTTTTTCTGCTGTTTTATATTCAATATCGCTCTCTTCAACCAACACAATCCACTTGGAGGGCTTCTCTCCTTCACCGTATTCAAGTGTCCAAGTGCCAAAATTTTTATCTACGGTGATAATGCCCAAAATGTTAATACCTGTTGCGGTTATTTTAGACCCGTCTTTGGGCTTGGTGATGCGCAAATCCGGTTGAGGGTCACTCGCTTTACACTCTCTGTCGGGAGCGAAAGTGATATTTTTGGGGAAATCATGCCCTTCGAGCCAGTTTTTGCCATTTTTCGTTTTTAGCCATTTGCGCGCCCATGTATCCTCTACGCGCATAACCATAAGTTTTTCGGTAAACTCATCGCAAGCGTTCGAGGCTTCAAGTCGTGTCCATGTATCAATGGTAGTTTTTCGCCATAAATCCATGCCGGGCGGGAGGGGAGGCTGGTCAGCGGTAAAAATTTCGGTTTGCTTGCCGCTTTTGCAGGAATTCGAGGGTTCTGTGCCGGAAATGGAACAAATGACTTTGTTAATAATGCCTTCCGGACGCGGGAAATCTTGCATATTGCCGCCGGTGACCATTGGCACAGCTTTTTGCATAAACTGCGACCAAATCGGTGCCGCGCCGCTCAAGCCTGTAGTGTGATTCATCGGCGTATAATCGGCGTTGCCCACCCAAACACCCACGGCGAGATTGGGGGTATAGCCCATCGTCCAATTATCGCGGAAGTCGTTCGAGGTGCCTGTTTTAGCGGCGGCGGGAAAGGGGAGATTCAGATAGGAATTTGGACCAAACATCCACGTTCGCGCCGCGTTATCTGACAAAATGGAGGAGATTAGGAAAGCGTGCTCTTGTCTCAAGGCTTGCTCCCCTTGTGGAGGCATATATTCGTAAACAAGCTCCCCGTTATGGTCAAGAATTTTTGTAATCGCTACCGGCGGAATGCGGAGACCTTCGTTTGCCATTACCGCAAAAGCTCCCGTCATCTCCAGCAAACTGACTTCTCCACCGCCCAAAGTAAGGGCAAGACCATAATCATTTCGGGTGAGAGTGCTAATGCCAAGACGCTCCGCCATAGCAATCATGCCTTCTTTTTCTTCAGTTTCAGGGTCATCGTAGATGCCTACAAAATCGAGAGTTTTTACCGCTGGGATATTAAAAGAATTAGCTAACGCAACCCTTAAGGTGACTGCACCGTGATGTTTTCCATCATAATTAACGGGAATATAAGGTGCGCGCGGGTCATCCGGGTTGCCCGAAGGCGGGAATTCGGAGGGGACATCCCAAATGAGGGTAGCGGGTGTCCAACCCTTTTCAAATGCGACGAGATAGGTGATTGGCTTAATCGAAGAACCGGGTTGGCGTGTAGGACTGGTCGCCATATTGACTTGCCCTGAAATGGCTTCATTATCAAAATCAGGCGAGCCGACCATTGCCAAAATTTCACCCGTTTTGGGGTCTATTGCGACCAACGCCCCATTTTGCACATTACGATCACTCAAAGCAGAGACTTGATTCGTCACAATTTGCTGGGCAATATCCTGTAAATTGGGATTAAGGGTGGTATAGACAGTGAAACCGGATCGATAAATCGTTTGGGCATCATATTCTTCTTCTAAAATCCCACGTACAAAATTAACCCAATGCGGATAGCGCATCGCGTGGTTTGGCGGAACAAAATCGTAATTCTCTATTATTTCTACAGCCTGCGCGGCTTCTAGGGCACCAATACAAACGCGCTCAACGCTATTGCTCACTTCTATACAACCTTTCTCTTCACTTAAGGTATAGGAAAGAAAAATAACATCCCGTTGGCGAAGCAAAGTTTCTTCACGGTTGGTATGAATATCATGAATCGCCGGTGATTGCGGTATCCCTGCCAAAAAACTCGCTTCGGCAAGAGTCAGATTATCGGCTGTGGTGTTAAAGTAGGTTTCGGCGGCGGCTTCTACGCCATAAGCCAAATTCCCATAATTCACTTCATTTAAATATAGCTCTAAAATCTCATCTTTTGAATAACGGCGCGTAATCTCCGCCGCGAGGATAATCTCACGCGCTTTACGCCTATAGCTTTGCTCATAACGCTCTTCTTGAGAGAGAAGCAACATACGTGCCAATTGTTGCGTAATGGTAGATGCACCTGAAACAATTTCTTGATTGGTGTAATTCTGCCAAAGTGCGCGCATCAACGCGACCAAATCGTAGCCGGGATGGTTATAAAACTCTTTATCCTCCGTTGCTATCGTTGTTGCAACCAAAAGGGGGGAAATATTCTCTAACGCGATATACGTTCGTCTCCCTGCGCTGGGGTCAAGAATTTCATAGAGAATATGCCCCTCACTATCAAGAATACGCGTTGTCTCAAAATGAGATGCCCGTTCCCGCAGATCGTTTACGGTGGGGAGTGAGGCGGCAATTTCATTATATTGATAGAGCGCATAAGTTCCGCCCAATAAGCCCAAAATAATTAAGCCGACAATGGCTAAAATAGATACTTGCAAAAAACACCCCCAAGGCATCTTCCTTTTCTTTTTAGAAGGCGGAGGGATTTCCTGAGAAAGGGGCTGAGAGATGGGGTTATACGCGGCAGGCGTAACGCGCGTGGCATCCATATCAACCTCATCTACGCGGTGAGGAAGACGGCTCAAAATATCGGATTGTATTTCATCCGGCTCGCCCGCGTCTTTTGCTAAATCAGAAGGGTAAGGCGGTGCGGGAAAATCTATCCGCGTTTCATCTTCAGAAGCAATCAAACGATGTAGATATTCATCTCGGTCTTCGGGTTTTGGCATAGGAATTTCTCTAAAGAATGTGAATGTAATTGCTCAAAATAAAGAGGTGGTGATTTTTACGCTGGTTTCGACATCACCAAAACAGACCAAACACCTTTCATAACAGTCACATTATCTTGGTTTTGCACATCAAATTGCAATTCCACTTTGCCGCCACCTAAGCGTTTCATTGCTTTCGTTTCTATAATTTTCATCCCAACATGAATGGTATCACCGAGGTAAACGGGTTTCGTAAATTTCCAATTCTTGATTTCGCGGAAAGCCATCACTGTGCCTTCTAAAACACCGGTGCGCAGGGCTAAGCCGGAAGCTATGGAAAGACCAAGCAAGCCATGAGCCACGCGCGCGCCGAAAGGGGATTTCTCAGCGTAAGGCGCATCGGTGTGAATCCGATTAAAATCACCGGAAAGTCCCGCGAATCCTACCACGTCACTCTCGGTGATGGTGCGTCCGGGCGAAATCATTTTTTGCCCTACTTCAAACTCTTCAAAATACAAACCACGCACAACCGACATTACCTTGCTCATATTTACTCCTGTTTTTTAGTTTCACATCATCCCGATTTTAGCACAAACCCTGTCAAGCTACCCGAAATTATCGTACAATAGCCCCATGCAAAAATGGAATCTCGGTAGAACCGACCCGCTTTCTTTAACACTGGCAACAGATGCTCGTTTCTCTGCACCCGATTATAGCAACGACCATATTTGGGAAGTAGAATTAACCGGCGGCGAACCTTCGGCGATAAATATAAGGACGACTTATGGACTGCGGGCGCGATCTATGCGCATTTTCCCCTGCTTTAGCGAGGGAGATATCTCAATTTGTGATCCCGCCTCCTTCCTCGACCCGCCACGTGTGACTGCTTTTTACGCTAATTTTTTGGAAATTAGCTTTTCACCGTTAAAAGACATAGATGTCACCATCGAATACTGGATTCCGGATTCACACACCCTCACCAGCCGCATTTCTCTCAAAAATAAAAGCACCGAAGAACGCAAAATCGGACTCGAATTAGCCGTTGTTCTATCCCCCATAGATGGCGAAATTTTCAAGCCGGAACAAATTCAATCCGTCAACGTCTTGGCAGGCAAAACGGGAAATCTTTCTCCGGTTCTTTTTCTCACCGGCGGACCTGCACACGGCATCGCGCCTCAACCCTCCCTTAAACTAAAATTCGATTTAGGCTCCAACGGAAAACGTCAATTTTCTTGGGCGCAAGCCGCGCTGGAAAATAAAGAAGAATCTTTTGAGTTAGCACGCAAAACCCTCACCCGCCCTTGGGACGCAGAGCGTGCCAATATCGAGTTAACCAATGCCAGCGAGATTATAGAAATAGAAACCAGCGACCCCAATTGGAACGCGGCATTTGCCCTCAGCCAGCAATCGGCTCTTCGTTTGCTTTTTGGTGCCGATAATGAACTCCCACACAAAAGTTTTGTGAGCGCGCGCCAGCCCGATCACGGCAATTCGCTCACAGGAGATGGCAAAGATTATTCTGCCAATTGGAGCGGGCAAACGCCCCTAGAAAGTTATTATCTTGCTAATTTATTGCCCAGCCTCCCTAAATTAGGGCAGGGATTTATAAAAAACTTTATTGCCCGGCAAGACGAAAAAGGCAATATAGACCATAAAATTGGTATAGCGGGACAACGCAGTAAAATTTTGGCGACTCCGCTACTCGCATCTTTAGCATGGAAGCTCTACCAAAATAGTGAAGATAAAGATTTTCTCGCCGAAATTTATCCCGCCTTGCAAAAATTTTTCTGGGCATGGTTTGCTCCCGAACATGACCGCAACCATGATACGCTCCCTGAATGGGATCATCCCCTGCAAAGCGGGTTCGAAAATCATCCCCTTTTTAGCTTTTGGCACCCCTGGGCGCACGGCGTAGATATATCTACCGTTCATAGCCCCTCGCTTTTTGCCGCGCTTTATAGCGAAGCGCAATCCCTCGCCAAGATAAGCACACTGGTTGGCAAAAAAAGTGATATTTCCGTGCTAAAAGCTCAAACGGAGCTTTTGAAAAAAGGCGTAGACAAATGTTGGGAGCCGCGTAGCTCATCCTATAAATATATAGACCGAGATAGTGGACTAGCCCAGCGCGGCAAAGTTCTCATCCGCCAAACTGGGGGCGGAGAAATTAAGCTCAAAGAAAAATTTGAAAAAGCAATCCGTATCCAAATTGAAATTAAGGCTAAAAACCAATCTACGCGCCGCCCTACGGCTGAAATTGCGGAATTCGTCACCAAAGTCGGGAACGATGAATTTCTTTCCGCCCTCCATTTCACGCCCACCCATAGCGGGGCTGTTGCCACAAGTCAAAAAATTTATACAAAAATCGGCAAAATAACGGTAGACGATATTGGCGAAGAAGATAGAGTTATCATCCGTTCTGTGGATTTACGCGCCGAAGACCACACTCAACTTTTGCCTCTTTGGGCAGAGATGATGGATGAAAACCAAGCGCGGACGCTCGTATCACGAACCGTGTGCAATGCTGAAAAATTTGAGCGTCCCTATGGCTTGCCTGCCAGCCCCATCCCACCCACAAAAAACGCCGAGGCAACTTGTCTCAGTGTTCATCTGCCATGGAATCTTTTGGTTGCCGAGGGCATGTTGGCATACGGCTATAAAGATGAGGCAACGCGCCTTTTTGCACATCTGATGAATGCAATTATTCAAAACCTGAAAGAAAATAATGCTTTTTACGAAAGTTATAATGCCGAAGTTGGCACAGGACTTGGGGAGAGAAACGCGCTAACGGGCTTGGTGCCGCTGGGCTTATTTTTAGATATTTTGGGTGTGCGCATCCTCTCGGATAGAAAAGTGCGCTTAGAGGGCATAAATCCCTTCCCGTGGGCGGTGACTGTGCGCTATCGCGGCTTGGAGATTAAACGCGAGATGCACAAGACCGAAATCACTTTCCCGAATGGCAAGCAAGTCCAAATCACGGATGACACGCCATGCCTTATATCCATCTAAAAACTTAACCTCAGCACAATCCGATTTCCCGAAAAAGAGAAAATAATATGGAAGAAATTGCAGATTCAATTATCCAAGTAGAGCGATTGGGGTTGTTATTAGTTTTGATTGCGTTATTCGTTTCTGTGGTTGCGAAGCGATTACGCTTGCCCTATACCGCGGGATTGGTCATTATGGGGTTGGGGTTAACTTTTTTCTCCCCACGAGAGTTAGAAATTTCGCCCGAACTGATTATGGGGATTTTTGTGCCACCCTTGCTTTTTGAAGCATCTTTCCATATTCGTTTTGAAGATTTACGGCGCGATTTCGGGTTAATTATGTTGCTTGCCATCCCCGGCGTGATTTTAACCACGGGGTTGGTTGGGGTTGCCATTCAATGGGGAACGGGAATGGCGATGTCTACCGCGCTGGTTTTTGGCGCGCTCATCGCGGCAACAGACCCCGTGGCGGTAGTGGCTCTTTTTAAACAATTGGGCGTGCCAAAACGATTGCAAATTATGATGGAAGGGGAGAGTCTTTTTAACGATGGCACTGCCATTGTGATGTTTGGACTCATGCTCGATATTGCCGTAAAAGGAAGGTTTGTTTTCACAGAAAGCCTAGTGGATTTTGTGCGTATTGCGGGCGGCGGTGTTTTTGTGGGCGTAGTTTTAGGATTTATTGCCGCCCAAGCTGTTCGGCGAATTAGCGACCCTTTGGTTGAAACGGCTATCACCACCATTCTCGCTTTTGGGGCTTATCTGCTTGCCGAAGATGCGCATGTGAGCGGCGTTTTGGCGGTTGTAATGGCTGGGATGGTAAGCGGAAACGTGAGTCCGCGCGGCATGTCACCGACAACGCGGATTGTGGTCAATAATTTCTGGGAATACGGTGCTTTTTTAGCGAACTCCCTGCTTTTTTTGATTATAGGATTAACTACCGATTTGCAAGATTTACTCGCAAATTGGCAAGCCATCGGCGTAGCTATTTTAGCCATTTTGGGGGCGCGAGCGGTGAGCATTTACGGCTTCTCTTCTTTAGCCAAAGATGTCCCCCAAAAATGGAAACATATTCTTTACTGGGGAGGATTACGCGGCGCGATTGTCCTTGCTTTGGCATTAAGTCTTCCTATTGATTTTCCTGAGAGAGAACGCTTGTTGGCAATGGCTTTTGGCGTAGTGCTTTTCACTTTGTTGGTGCAAGGTTTTTCGATGGATGCCCTAGTAAAAAAAATGAGCTTGGTAGAACGTACCGAAAGCCAAACCGAATACGAACGCCGCCACACTCGCTTTGTGGCTAATCGTGCGGCTTTTGAACATCTCGAAAAAATGAGCAAAGACGGGCTACTTTCAAACCATATTTGGCAATATATGAAGTCTATTTTTGAGAAACGGGAGGCTTTTTTCGTTGATGCGCTTCAAGATATTTTGTCAAATAATCCCCTAGTGGAAATAGGAGAACTGGATACGGCTCGTAACGAAGCCTTAAGAGCGCAACGCAACGCCATAGGCAATCTCTTTCGCGGGGGGATTATCTCTGAGAATATCCACGAAGAATTAATTGGCGAAGTAGACCAAGCCATCATTGCAAAGCATGTCAACTGGTCACAACTTTTAGAAATTGGCACAGGAAAAAAAACATCTATAAAAAAGATGATGGTAGTTATTATCCAAGAACCCGATCTTGAGGACGCGCTTAAGGCATTAAGCCGAGCAGGTTTTGGCGTGGACCACCTCCCCAGCACGGGCGGATTTTTGAATAAACGCAATATCACCCTACTTATTGGCATCCCAAAAGGGCGAGAGACCGACATTCTCCCCATCTTAGAAGCCGCTTGTGAAGGACGCATTCAGCATCTGCGCTTATCACACCAAAAATCCCCGCTCTCCTTTTTTCGCCCCATCCCCATAGAAGTTGGTAGCGCAACGATATTCACTTTTAATATAGAAGGTTACTATGAATTCTAACGAAATGAAAATGCTCATCGCCATCGTTCGCGATGCAGACCTAGATAAAATTCTAAAAGCACTCCTTACTGAAAATTTTCGCGTTACAAGAATTGCCTCCAGCGGCGGATTTTTTCGGCGCGGCAAATCTACGCTTATGTTGGGGGTGACAGAAGAAAAAGTAGAAGAAGCCCTTCATATTATCCAAGAAAATTGCGCCCCCTCCCTAGATCTTGCCGTTAAACACGCCACTGTTTTTGTGCTGGATGTGGATCGCTTTGAGCAATTTTAACCAGATGTTTAGGACGCTTGGCGCGATATGCGTGAATTTGATTTGCTAAGGGTTCATAAAAAAAGAAGTTGTTTTTTATGAACCCTTAGCCACAACCTTTGCGCGCTCCCTATTTTGCTAATTTCTATTCCTTACCTATACTTAACTTGGCACGGTGATGCGCACAGCGTT